>SLJS01000062.1 GCA_007135015.1 Alcanivorax sp.
CCATCCAGGGCCTCGCAGAGCTCGGCCCGCTCCGGCGGCGGTCCGTCCATTGGGACGGACCTTGTTTCCGCCTCCGCCCCCTTCGCAGGGGAGGGAGTCCGTTTATCGGCTTGCCCTGCCAGCGAAGAGCTTTTGCGACACCCTGTTGATGGGAGAAGGGTTGGGGATAGGGGGCATTCTTCAGCGCCAGACACCGGATTCGGCAAGGAATGTTTTCCTCTGGCCACTGAAGACCGACCGCCGCCAACCGGCCAGAATCAAAAGGGGATGTCCGAGTCAAAGCGCATCCATTGCCCGGTTTCCGGATGTTCGAATCCGATGGCACACGCATGCAGCATCAGCCGTGGACTGCGGGCCTCGATTTCCGGCGGGGCATAGAGATCGCAGCCGAGGATGGGGTGGCCTGATTCGGCCAGGTGGATGCGCAGCTGATGGGAGCGTCCGGTGACCGGCAAGAGCTGCACCCGGGTGGAATCGTCGCGGCGGTCGCGCTCGAGTACCCGGTAACGGGTCAGCGCCGCCTTGCCCCGCTCGGCGCAGATCTTCTGGCGCGGGCGGTTCTGCCAGTCCGGGGCAATGGGCAGATCAATCTCGCCGCGATCCTGTTGGAGAACACCCGCCACCACCGCCTGATATTCCTTGTCCACGCGCCGTTCGGCAAAGGCTCGGTTCAGGCGCCGCTGGGCCTCGGCCTGGAGTGCGATGATCATCAGTCCGGAGGTGTCCAGGTCCAGGCGGTGGACCATCCGCACCTCCGGGAACTGCTGTTCCAGACGCCAGCGCACCGAGTCCCGGTTTTCCGGTCCCCGTCCGGGCACCGAGAGAAGAAAGGCGGGTTTTTCCACCACAAGAAGCTGTTCGTCGCGGTGGCGGATCCGCACTTGTTCAAGACACTCGGGAACAATATAGCGTGGCGGCCCCAGGGGCTTATCGCTCACTGAAGACCACCTCGTGAACCTGATCGTATCGTGAGGCGAAGTGCGCAGTGATGTCGTCGCGCAGGTAACCGGGCAGTTCCTCGAAATCCCTGCGATTGGCTTCAGGCAGCACCACTTCGCGAATGCCGGCGCGGCGGGCGGCAATGATCTTCTCGCGGATGCCGCCCACTGGGAGCACCTGTCCGGTAAGGGTCAGTTCTCCGGTCATGGCCAGTTTGCGCGGGATCTTCCTGCCCGTGGCCAGCGACACCAGAGCGGTGGCCATGGTGATGCCCGCCGAAGGGCCGTCCTTGGGCGTGGCGCCTTCGGGTACATGCAGATGGATATGGCTGTTGTCGAACCAGTCCGGATCGCCACCGAAGCGTTTCAGGTTGCCGTCCACATAACTCAGCGCGATCTCGGCGGACTCGCGCATTACGTCACCGAGTTGCCCGGTCTGGCGAAAACCGCGGCGGCTGCGATGGACCCTTGTGGCTTCCACGGGCAGTGTGGCCCCTCCCATGGACGTCCAGGCCAGGCCCGTGACCACACCGACGCCACGCTGGGGCCGTTCCTTGCGGAAATAGGGCATGCCCAGGAGCTCTTCCAGGTTCCGGTTGGTCACCGAGATCTTCCTTTCTCCGTCAAGCAGCCGCACCACGGCCTTGCGAATGATCTTGTTGAGCTGCTTTTCCAGGTTGCGCACGCCCGCTTCCCGGGCGTACCCGTCCACCACCTGCCGCAGGGCCGAGGCGGAGATCTTTAGCTGCGAGGGTTTCACTCCGGCGCGTTCCAGTGCCCGCGGCCAGAGATGCTTGCGTGCGATCTCCACCTTTTCGTCGGTGATATAGCCGGACAGCCGGATCACCTCCATGCGATCAAGCAGCGGGCCGGGAATGGAATCCAGGGTATTGGCGGTGCACAGGAACAGGCAGTGGGACAGATCCAGGCGTGTGTCCAGATAATGGTCCAGGAACTGGTAGTTCTGTTCCGGGTCCAGCACCTCCAGCAACGCCGAAGCCGGATCCCCCTGGAAGGAAGCACCCAGCTTGTCCACTTCGTCGAGCATGATCACCGGATTGGCCGTGCCGGAGTCCTTCAGCGCTTGGACCAGCTTGCCGGGCAGGGCGCCGATATAGGTGCGGCGGTGGCCCTTGATCTCGGATTCGTCACGCATGCCGCCCAGGCTGAAGCGATAAAAACGCCGGTCCAGCGCTTCGGCGATGCTGCGCCCGATACTCGTCTTGCCCACCCCGGGCGGGCCCACCAGCAGCAGGATGCTGCCGCGCACCTCGCCGCGCATGGAGCCGACGGCAAGAAACTCGATAATGCGGTCCTTGATGTCCTCGAGCCCCGCGTGGTGGCTCTCCAGCACCTCGCGGGCATGGCAAAGATCCAGATTGTCGCGGGAATAATGCCCCCAGGGCACGCTGGTCGCCCAGTCCAGCCAGTTGCGGGTCACGCCGTATTCGGCCGAGCTGGTCTCCAGCACCGAAAGCTTGCGTAGTTCCTCCTCGATCTTGCGTTCGGCGTCCTCCGGTACGCTCAGGCTCTCGAGCCGCCCGCGGAACTCTTCCACATCCGCCGTGCGGTCGTCCTTGCTCAGGCCCAGCTCGCGCTGGATCACCTTGAGCTGTTCGCGCAGGAAGAACTCGCGCTGCTGCTGCGAGATCTTCTCGTTGACCTCCTCGCTGATCCGGCTCTGCAGCCGGGCCACCTCCAGCTCCTTCTTGACCAGCACCAGCACCTTTTCCATCCGTTTGAGCAGGGGGACGGTCTCCAGGATTTCCTGGAGCTGGTCGCCGGAAGCGGTGGTCAGCGCGGCGGCAAAATCGGTCAGCGGCGAAGGGTCCCTGGGGCTGAAGTTCTGCAGATAGGTCTTCAGCCCCTCGTTGTACAACGGGTTGAGCGGAATCAGCTCCTTGATGTTGCTGATGATGGCCATGGCGTAGGCCTTGACGTTGTCGTCGTCGGCATGCTCCTCGGGCTGGGGATATTCCACCTCCGCCATGAAGGGCTCGCGCTGGCTCAGCCAGGCGGTGATCCGGAAACGGGCCAGGCCCTGCACCACCAGCTGCAGGGTGCCGGATTCCCGGGCGGCGTTGTGCACCTTGACGATACAGCCGTATTCGGGAAAGTCCCCGGTGGTGAGATCGTCCTCGGACTTGTCCGGGATATAGGCCAGCCCCACCATGTGATGCGGCGTCTGGCTGACCCGCTCCAGGGTGGTGTTCCACTGTTGTTCGTTGAAAACAACCGGCTGGACCAGCCCCGGCATGAAGGGACGTTCGGTGACCGGCAGAAGATAGATGCGGCGGGGCAGTGCCTCGTCCGGCAGAATCAGCTCGCCGCCGGGAGCGTGTTCCTCCCGGCTGTTGTTGATAGCTTCCTCGTCCATGCTTCCGTCCTGATCAGCCTTCCGGTCAGATTTGGAGGCCGGGGCGGAAAATTCAACCGCCGGGCACAGCTCCGGGTCCGGGTCAGCCGCGCACCACCAGCAGATCCGCGCTGGCCCGGCGCGGGGTGCTGGTACGTCGCTCGATCACCTCCACGTCCGCCGGGAGTTCCTGCTCGCAGCGTTCCGCCAGGTTGTAGAAGGGCGAACGCCCCGGGTCGGCGACGATGATCCGCTTGACGCCCGATCGCAGTGCCCGGCGAATGAGGTTGAACAGGATCGGTGTCAGCTCGTCCCAGAAGCAGATATCGGCGCCGGCCAGGGTGTGAAAGCCCTTCATGTGGCGCTTGGTGATCTTCTCGAAATAGAGCCGCCGGGTTTCGATGTCCACATTGTTGATCGCCGCGTGGAGGTCCAGAAACGGAAAGACCTCCGGGTCCGCGTCCACGGCCAGCACCTTCTGTTTGAGCCGCTTTGCCGCGTAGATCCCCAGCGGGCCCCAGCCACAACCCAGGTCCATGAAACGGGCGCCGTCCGGCGGGCGATTGCGTATCAGGTAGTCCATGATCAGGAAACTGGAGTTCCAGATCTTGTTGCCGTGTATCGAGGGCTCGAGATTGCGGCGCTTGAGTTTCTGTATCTCCGGGTGGGCCGCCTTCAGAAGTGTAATCCCTCTTGTACGGACCACACGCTTGTCCGAAGTCTTGATCTTGATCTTTTCCATGGATGACGTCCTTCTGGCAAGCGGCAAACCATACGGTCTGACGCAGAAGGCTTCAAGAGAGCCTTGCCGGTAACCGCCGACCTTTCCGGAATTCATCACCGCCGGATTCCTGCTGTTCTTCCATCCGAGGGTGTCGCAAAAGGGTCTCCTGGCACTTGTGGGAGCGGACCTCGGGCCGCGAAGGCCCCGGATTCCGGCACGGTGCCAGGTTCTTCGCGCCCCAAGGTGCGCTCCCACAAACCCTTTTGCGATACCCTCGTCCGGGGGAAGGGAAACGAAAGCATGCAAAATGTTTCCTGTGCGTGGCAGCGCGTCTGCGGCACCAGTAGGCTACAATCCCCGCGGAATCCGTCCGGGAACCGGATCAGTGGATCCCGGGGGGCCGGACAATCGTGCCGTCGACGGCGGCGGCGCAGGGACGGCCTTTGGCCATCTCATGGCAACAGGGGGAACCGATTGGGGCTGCGAGAAGACATCAGGATCGGACGGCGCGCGGCCAGTGGCCTGGTTGCCGGGCGCGGGCGCTACATGCGGGCACTGGGCGCGGCGGGCGAAGTGGCCGCTCTCTATGCCCGTCACCGCCTTCGTGGCAGCCGGAGCCTGGAAGAGGTCCATCGCGAAGCGGCCACGCGCATTACCGATCTGTGCCGTCGCAACGGAGCAAGCTGGGTCAAGGCGGCCCAGTTCTTCAGCTGCCGTCCGGACGTGCTGCCCCCCGAATACATCCAGGAGCTGCAGCGGCTGCAGAACGAGGCATCCCCGGTGCGGTTCGAACATATCAAGACGGTGCTGGAGGAGGCCTGGGGGGACAACTGGGAGCGTCATTTTCAGGCCTTTGACCTGGTGCCGGTGGCCACGGCGTCCATTGCGCAGGTGCACCGGGCCCGGCTGGCCAGCGGCGAGGAGGTCGCCGTCAAGATCCGGTTGCCGGGCGTGCTGGATCTTTTCGACCAGGACACCCGGATCTTCAGGCTGCTGGCCCGGATACTGTCGCCCTTCGTGCGCGAGCTCGATGTCGACCAGATCGTCGAGCAACTGCTGGAGATGACGGCGGTGGAGCTCGACTTCCGCAATGAAGCCGAGAACCTGCAGCGTTTTGCCAGGCAGCCTCATCCGGCGGGCATCCGTGTTCCGGAGCTGTTCTCCGAGCTCAGCGGCCCGTCCGTGCTGGTCACCGGCTGGGAAGAGGGTGACCGGCTTCGCGACTTTCTTGACGAGCATCGCGATGAAGCGCCGGAGCTGCTGACCCGGCTCTTTGCCAGCTATCTGCAGCAGGTGACCCGTTTCGGCATCTACCAGGCGGACCCGCACCCGGGCAATTTCATTGTCAACGCGCAGCGCGAGATCATTATCCTGGATTTCGGCGCCATCGGTCGCCTGACCCCGGACGAAGTCGTTCGTTACTCCCGTCTGCTCTACGGGCTGATGGGCTTCGAGGGGGACGTGGACATCGGCGAACTGTTCGTCGAGGCGGGCTTTGTCGGCGGCGATGCCGAAACCCTGCGGGAACTGGCCCTGTACGTACTCAGCGACCGGCTCAAGCGCAAGGAGCCCGGCTCCGCCATGTCCGAACTCATCGAACTCTTCCGCCGCAATCACGTGAAGATCCCGGACTCCTACATCGGCATTGCCCGGGTGCTGATCACCGTCGGCGGGTTCCTGATGAATTACGACGTGCCCTTCGACTGGCGTCCGCCGGAGCAGCGGTCATGAAAGCGTCGAGGGCCAAGCGCCGAGCCCCGAGCGCCGAGCCCCGAGAGTAGGAGCGCTGCTTGCAGCGCGAAAACCCGGAAATCTGGCACGGTGCCAGGTTCTTCGCGCTGCAAGCAGCGCTCCTGTAAACCGGCCCGCATTACCGCCTGACGTTCGGCGCTCGGGGCTCGGCCCCTCAAACCTTCTTCTTCTGCAGATTCCACACCCCCGCGGCCACGATCACCGCCATGCCCGCCACCGTGGTCCAGTGCAGCAGCTCCCCCCAGAACATCCACCCCAGCACCGCGGCCCAGACCACCGAAGTGTAGTTGTAGACGCCGATACGCCCCGGTGTGGCGATCTGGTAGGCGGTGGTCATGGCCAGTTGCGCCACGGTGGCGAGCAGGCCGATGCCGATCAGCCAGGGCCAGTGTTCCGCTGCGGGAAGAGGGCGGGCCCAGGCCAGGGGAATGGCCGAGATCAGGGTGCTGAAGACCCCGAACCAGAAAATGATCCGTCTCGGCGGTTCGGTGTCGGCCATGCGGCGGATACTGACCTTGGCCAGGCTCATCAGCAGCGCGCCGAGCAGCGCCACCAGCAATACCGGGTTCGGGTCCCCCGCCGGGCGCAGCACGATGGCGACGCCGATAAAGCCCACCACAATGGCCCAGAAGGTACGGCTGTCGAGGCGGTCATTGAGCCACAACCAGCCCACCAGTGGCAGGAAAAAGGGCGCGGTCATCTTCACCAGCACGGCCTCGGCCAGCGGAACATGGGCAATGACGTAGAAGAAACAGAACATGGCCGCCACACCGGTGGCCGCGCGGAAAAGGTGAATTCCGATGCGCCGGGTGCGCAGGCCCCGGAGGCCGCCGTGATTGATCAGCATGGGCATCAGGATCATCAGGCCCAGCAGGTTGCGGAAGAACACAATGACTTCGCTGGGCAGCTCGGCCGAGACATGCTTGATCATGGCCGCCATCACCGCCAGCAGCAGCTCGCCCAGGATCAGCAGCAGGGCCCCGCGAAGGGTATTGTCGGAGAGTCGTTGCAAGATGCCGGCCCCGGATCATGAATTGTTCACGGCTTCAGGGAAGCGGTATGCTTGCCCCGGCCCGGGAAATTCCGTTTCGCTGATGCGGGCATGCCGGCGCGGATTGTAACCGGGGCGGCCCGGGGTCGCCACGAAGGGGACATTAGAGACCATGCGCTGTTTTTTCGGAGTGGGGGTGGACCATCAGCTCGCCCTGGAACTGATCTCGCTGCGGGACAGGGCGCTGGAGCACCTCGACGGAGCCGGTCCCGGGCCGGTAAGCGCGGGCAACTTCCATCTCACCCTTGCCTTTCTCGGCGACCTGCCCGCCGATCGGCTGCCGCTGCTGCGCGACTGTGCCCGGGCCGTCGCGCCCGCCATCCCGCC
>SLJS01000034.1 GCA_007135015.1 Alcanivorax sp.
GAATTGCCTTTTGCGATAGCCTCGCAAGGAGGAAAGGTTAAAGCGCGGCGAAGCCGCGCAATCTCGAGGCTCGCAGCTCGCGGCTCGCAGCTGCGCCCCGAAGGGGCGCTCTAGGCCGCCAGGTCGGGACGGTCGAGCATTTTGGCGAGCAGTTTCAGGCCTTCCTTGCGGCTTTGGGTGCCGTCGCGCTTGTCGGGATGGAAATCACGCTTGAAGTACGACAGCCAGCGCGGCGCGGTCCGGCGAAGCCAGCCGGGACGGCCCAGCAGCCAGTTGAAGCCGCCCACCACGGAACGCCAGTCCACCGGATCATCCAGTTCCCGCTGAAGCTGCACATAGTGGAAGCCGGTGAAGAACAGAAACTCCAGGGTGGTCTTGGCCATTTCGCTGGTACGAATCCAGTAGCTTCCCACCTGGTCTTCGTAGACGTCGAAGGCCACCGCCTTGTGCTCGCTTTCCTCCACCGCATGCCAGAGCCACAGCGGCACCATGCGCTCGTCCATGCCCTCGCGGAATTCCGGATTCTCCAGCAGCAGCTCCGCCAGCATGGCGGTGAAGTGTTCCAGCGCACAGGTCTTGGCAAGCTGGCGCTCCCGGGACATGTGCTTCGCCTGCCACTTGAGCCCTTCAAGCACGAACTTCTCCACCTTGTCAGAGGCAAAGCCCTTCTCGCGCATGAAGGCGTTGAAGGATTCATGCTCATTGCCGTGATGAGCTTCCTGGCCGATAAAGCCCTTTACCCGCTCGCGCAGGTCCAGATCCTTGATGTTCTTCTGATAATGACGCACCGAACGGACGAAAAAGCGCTCGCCCTCCGGAAAGGTACAGGACAGGGCCGTCAGCAGGATGGTCTTGAACTGGTCATTGCCGAACCAGTAACGGGGAATGTCCGGGTCGAATTCGAAATCCATGCGCCGTGGCTGCACATCACTGCGATTGACCTGACGTTCCGCCACCTTTGCCTTTGCGTTCATGGAATAAACCTCCGCTTCGTGCATGCTGGAGGCAGTATCCATCAGCATCCGGGCAATCTGCCGGTCCGATAGGGCCAATCAACGCGCCCGTTGCGCCCCTTCGGGGCGCGCCCCGGGCTACGGGCTGCGAGCCGGACGCTCGGGTCAGCCGTTCTCGGTGATGTAGCGGCTCAGGTCCAGGTCCGGGAGTACGCCGGCGCGGGAGAGCGCGCTGTTGATGGTTTCGTAGAGCTCGCCCACCCGGGCCAGCAGGGTCTTCTCGAAGACATCGAGGATCACCTGGTGGCTGCCGGGGGCTACCGGAAGGCTGCCCAGCGCCTCGCCGAAAGCGGTGCACAGCACCGACGGCGCCAGGGGGTTGCGGCGGGGGTTCAGCGAGATATTGAAAAGTTCATCAAAGCGCAACTGCAGCGAAAGCAGTTCCTGGTTGAAGCGCAGCTCGGTACGCGAGGCCATCACGCGCAGTGCCAGCCATTCCTGAAAGGCAGTGGAATCTTCCGGCGATTGCGGTGTGGTGAACTCCGTGGCCTGTTCCTGCGGCGCGTGGCCGCCGGCGATGTTCTCCAGCGGCATGCAGGCACGCCGGACGAACTCCCGGACCAGTTGCGTCCTGTTCTCCCCGAGCACATTCGCCGCCTGCCGTCCGTGCTCGCCGGTGTCTTCCAGGGCCTCGCGCACCGCCGGAAAGAACGCGTCCATCCCGTTGGCGCAGAAATGCTGCTGAATCCGCAACACACCCCGGGCCGCCTGCCGGGCACGCTGGCCCTCCGGCGGCGCATTGCCGGCGTCCGCCGGGTCCGTCGGCTCCAGCAGGCGCCGTACATGGTTCTGCATGGCGAGCAGGTCGGTGGGGTCCGGCCCGGCAAAGGCCATGCCCAGATTCTCGCCGTCGCGGCGCGCGACCCGGCCGGGCAGGTGCAGGGTACGCTGGCCGCGCACTCCATCCACGTCCACGGTCAGGGTCATCGACTCGCCGGATTCCAGCGAGGCCATGAAGCCCGACTCGTCATCGGGAACGCGAAGCAACACGCCCCCGAGACAGAAGTCCCGGACCTGGCAGGCACGTTTGTGAAACCCTCCGGCGCTGATCTGCGCCGGCATTTCCACGGGATGCCTGATATGTGCGCGCTGTTCCATCTCGCCTGCATCCTCCGTTATGCACCGGCTCGTCTACACAGGATACACACAACCGCCGCCCGCCGCTGCAGCCGGGATGCCCTCACCGGCTTACAGGCTCGCCCGCCGGCCCTGGCTCTCAGCGCCAAGGCAGGCAGCCGTCAGGCGCGCGCGAGGGAATCCATGGGGCGGGGCTTTTCGATGCAATAGCCCTGCACGAAGTCCACACCCATTTCGCGCAGGCAATCGCGAATTTCCTGTGTCTCCACGAACTCGGCAATGGTCTTCTTGCCCATGAGATGCCCCATTTCGTTCATCGAGCGGACCATTGCCCTGGAGGCCTTGTCCTGAACGATATCACGAATGAAGGAGCCATCAATCTTGATGTAATCCACCGGCAGCGACCGCAAATGCCCATAGGAGGCCTGGCCGGCGCCGAAATCATCCAGCGAGAAGCGACAGCCAAGATCGCGGACGGCCTGAATGAAATCGATCGCCTCGTCGAGACGGGCAATGGTGGCGGTTTCGGTCACCTCGAAACACAGCTGCTCGCGCCGCACCGGGTACTGCGCAAGGCGCTCGAAGATGAACTCAAGCAATGAGGTGTCATTCAGCGAGTGGCCGGAAAGATTGATGGCGACATGATCCAGGCCGCTCACGGTTTCCGGGTTCTCGTGCATCCAGCGCAGCACCCGCTCGATCACCCAGCGGTCCACCGCGTGCATGCGGTTGTACTGCTCCGCCGCGCGCATGAACTCCGCCGGGGGCAGCATCTCGCCATCCTTCGCCCGCAGGCTGATCAGCGCCTCGTACGCCGGAGCGGAACCGTCCGGGCTGGTGGCCTCGATCCGCTGGACACGCAGGGAAAGGCGGTCGTCGTCCATAGCCTCGTTGAGACGGCTCACCCAGCTCATCAGGTCTTCGCGTCGCGCCAGTTCACCGCCGCCCTGCCGGCCGCCGCCTTCAACCCGGTTGCGCCCGGCCTCCTTGGCCGCATGACAGGCGCTGTCCGCCGCACGCATCAGCTCGGCGGCGGATACCCCCGGGCTCACCCGCTCGGCGAGACCACAGCTTATGGTGGTCTGGAAACTCTTGCCCGCGCATTCGAAACGGGTCCCGGCCACCTGCTCAAGCAGTTTGTCAGCCTGGGCACGGGCGCCGTCCGCATCGGCATCGGAAAGCCAGACAGCGAACTCGTCACCGCCGGGGCGCGCAACCAGCTTGCCGGGAAAACGCTCCTCCAGCAGCCGCGCCAGCGCCCGAAGCATGTCGTCGCCGGCGGCGGGGCCGCCCTGGTTGTTGATCAGTTCAAACCGGTCCAGGTCCACGTGCAGCAGGACCCCTCCGTCCGAAGCCTTCTCCAGATCGAGCCGAAGGCAACGCTCGAACTCCCTGCGATTCGCCAGCCCGGTGAGCTCGTCGCGGGCGGACTGGCGGGCCATCTGTTCATAGATGCCACGCACCATGGCCTCCAGACCACGATCCACCGGCGGTGCATCCAGGCTGTCCACCGGGCGCATCTCGGCGCTGGTCAGTCCCTGCAGGAGTTCAGCGCGGGAATACTCGATGATCTTCATGCCTTTCTGATTGACGAACACATAGGTCTGCCCTTCGCCGCCTATCCAGGCCAGCCGCACCAGCGCTTCGTCCTCGCCGGAACCCGTGCTGAACCAGTCTCCGACCTTGTAGCGCTCCAGCCGCCGCGACCGGGCGCTGTCTTCCTCGACAGCCTGGTCCTGATCCTCCTGCCCGGAAAGCAGGCCCGCAGGCACGTCCACCAGTGGCGGGTCCTTCTCGTCCCGGGCCTTCTTCGACAACAGATCCCGCAGCTCACCGATCAGGCGCGCGTTCTGAAGCTGGGTGTCATCCACCTGCGCCAGACCCTCCTTGATGGTGGCAAGCAAGGGCTGAAGCTCCTCCCGCGCCGGCACGATGGCCACCGCTTCCATCATTCGTTGCGGCACGGCCAGATACCGCTGCCACTGCTCACCCGCACTGCCTTGACGCAACAGTGTCTGCACCAGCAATTCCCGCCAGCCCGCGTCGACCAGGCTCAGCAATGCACGCGGCGTCTTGCGCCCACCGGCGAGCCGCTCCAGTATCCGCCCCACCCGGTTACGCGCCGCCGCAACCCGCTCACGGCCCTCGCAGGCTTCGGTCACGCGCTTTACATTGCGCTCGAAACGCTTCTCTTCCGGCCGGACAAGCGGCTCGAGCCTTTCCAGCGCCTCGGCAAAGACGGCCACGTCCTCGTCGAAGTTGTCCAGCACATGGTCCACCTGCTCACTGATGGCCGCTTCCTTTTTTTCCAGCCCGGATGTTCCCTTCCTGCCGAGCTGGGCCATCCGGTTGAGCAGCTGCCGCACGGGGTGCTCGGTATCGGAGAGAAAGGAATCGTCACTGAGCAGCAGGCGCAGAAGAGGGATCTGCAACTGGCGAATGGACTTGCGCGCGCCCTCGCTGAGGGCCGGATCCTCCAGAATCCCCTCGAAGAGGTGGTGGATCACGTTCATTGCGGTGCTCAGTTCCGGCCCCGGGGAAACCGGCCCGCCCATGCGCTCGCGCAGCATGGCCTCGATCTGTTGAGGCAGGGGTTCCGAAGAATCCTCGCGCCGTGCCTGCATTCCGGTCAGCGTGGCATCGAGTTGCGCAGGCTCAACCGGGGGGCCACCGGAGCCACCTTCACCGAACGCCTCCGCGGCGGAACCCATCAACCGCTGCACCGTCGCGTAGGCATTGCGCGCTATGTTCTGCTGCATGGAGAAACTGTCTATTGCCCCGGCGGATGGCCGGGCACGCTTGCCGGGGCTGGCCCCTGAAGCCCTGTCGGCCCCGCCGGGGAGCTCATCCGCCGCCTCTTCATGTCCATAGGCCCGCAA
This sequence comes from Alcanivorax sp., assembly GCA_007135015.1. Taxonomy (GTDB): domain Bacteria; phylum Pseudomonadota; class Gammaproteobacteria; order Pseudomonadales; family Alcanivoracaceae; genus SLJS01. The sequence goes on from SLJS01000034.1 coordinate 4,970, forward strand.
CGTCTGCTCGGCCACCGGGCCGCCATAGCGTTCGCTCAGGTATCGGCCCACATCCAGCTCCGGCAATACACCCTCCGCCGCAAGGGCTTCATTCAGCTGCCGGTACAGATCATCCAGCCCGGCCAGCACCTCCTTCTCGAACACGGAAAGCACAAGCCGGTCCGCCTTTTCCTTCAGGGGAAGCAGCCGGACGGATTCGCCGAACGCATTGCACAGATGTGTCGGGGAAACCGGATTGCGGCGCGGATCCAGGGAGATGCCGAAGAGCTCGTCGAATCGCAACTGCAGATACAACAGCTGCCTCTGGGTGCGCACCTCCGCCCGCGAGGCCATCACTTTCAACGCCAGCCAGTCCTCGAACGAGCTCTTGTCCACCAGCGACAGCCGGGAATCTTCCGTGGCCGACCCGCTGAACTCCGGGCCCTGCTGGTCCAGCCCGGCGACAAGCCGGTCAAGCTCCGCGGAAACCTTGCTGAGGAAATTCCGCGCCAGGGTGTTGCTGTTCGACTGCAATACCGTGACGGTTTCAATCAACGGCTCGCGCTCTTCGTCGCTTGCCAGCCGCGAAGTCTCCGCGCGCACCGCATCGCGCACCGCCCCGTGGAAATCATCCAGCCGGGTGTTGCAGAAGTCCTGAAGCAGCGCCCGAGCCCGCGAGGCGGCCTGCTGCCTCCTGGCGGGTTCCGCCCTCTCCTGCGAAGCGGCAGACGGCGATGTGCGCTGCTCCAGCAGTGCGCGGACATGGTTCTGGAGAGTCAGCAGATCGGTGGCCGGCGCCCCCCGGAAGGCAACACCAAGCGCCCGCGGCTCCTTGCGCACCACCTCCGCCGGAAGGTTTACCCGTCGCGTACCCTGCCGGCCGGGTACATCCACACCCAGGGTCAGGGTCTCGCCCTTCTGCATGGCCGCCATCAGCGCCAGATCCTCATGGGGGATCGACAACAACACACCACCGAGGCAGAAGTTCTCCACCTGGCAGGAGCGATCCCGGAAATGGCCGCTGGTCAGTACTGCCGGCAACTTTACGTCATGCCGGATATGGGCTCGCTTGTTCATTATTGTTCGGTCCTGCTTCCGAGCTGCGCGGCGGGCGAATCCACCATGAATGCCGGGGACCATGATTAACCGAAATGCCCTCCCGACGCTATACCCTGTTCTGCTGCTACCCGGTTTCTACCGCTCGGGCATAAATGGTTACCGGCCTTCCGTATACGGTTGTTGCCCCGACTCCACCGCAGTGAGGGACTCCAGGAAACGCTCCATGCCCTCCATATAACGCTCCCTGCTGCGCAGAAAGCCGGTATTGTGGTCGCCGCGTATCTCGAGAAAGCTGCCCCGCTCGCCGGCAGTCTGATACAGGACCCGGCCCTGTTCGTAAGGCACGATCTCGTCATCCACGCTGTGAATGACCAGCACGGGTACTTCAGTCGCCTCCACGAAGGCCCTGGCGTCGTAATCCAGCCGGCTGAGCCAGCGCACCGGCAACCAGGGATACAGCTTGGCGCCCAGGTCCGGCACGGAGGTAAAGGTCGACTCCAGGATCAGCCCCCCGACAGGAAGATGCGCGGCAGTCCGCGCCGCCACCGCGCCGCCCAGGGACCGGCCGAAGGCAATGATGCGTTCCGGCTCGACGCCACGCTCCCGGGTCAGATAACGCCAGGCCGCCTCGGCATCCCGGTATAGCCCCTCCTCCGAGGGACTTCCCTCGCTCTGGCCGTAGCCCCGGTAATCGATGATCAGGACATCCATATCGAGCTCATGGAAGATCCTCAGCGAATCCAGCCTGTGGGAGATATTGCCGGCATTGCCATGGAAGAACAGCACCGTGGCCCGGGGATCGTCGGCGTGGACATGCCAGCCATGAAGGCGCACACCGTCTTCGGTCATGATCTCGACGGAGTCGTATTCCAGGCCGATATCCTCCGGGGTGCTGACCAGGTCCCGGCCGGGCACACCCGGAAGATAGAGCATCTGTTCCTGCCCCAGATACATGAACCCGACGATCACCAGATATCCGCCTGCCAGCAGTGCCAGAATCCGCATTGGTCGTTGCCTCCTTCCAGTGAAGCTGTTGCAAAGAACCCCTCTCCCCTGGTGAGGGTGTCGCAAAAGCCCTTCGTTGGCAGGGCGAGCCGATAAACGGACTCCCTCCCCTGCGAA
>SLJS01000074.1 GCA_007135015.1 Alcanivorax sp.
ACAGCGCCCCGCAGGGGCGCCCTCGCTTTTCGCCTCTCGCCTCTCGCCTCTCGCCTCTCGCCTCTCGCCACTGAGGGTGTCCCTTTTTTCCACCCGCCATGCCAGCGAAGGTTTTTTGCAACACCGTTCGGGGAAAGCATGCCTTCTCTCTGACCGCTGCCAACCGACCGCCGACCACAGCGCCCCGCAGGGGCGCGCCACTCGCCACTGGAGGGTGTCCGTTTTCCCACTCGCCATGCCAGCAAAGTTTTTTTGCAACACCCTTCGGGAAAAGGATGCCTTCTCTCTGACCACCGCCAACCGACCGCCGACCACAGCGCCCCGCAGGGGCGCCCCCTGTTCTCCCGCCACCGGGCCGGTACAATACGTCGCTCTGTCTGGCCGTCACGGTTGCCCAATGGAATTACTTCCGGATTCACCGCTGTTCCCCCGGGGTCGGGAGCATTTCCGCAACTGGGCCGGCCTGGATGCCGGCAGTCTTCCCCCGGTACTGGCCGAACTGGCCCGGCAGCAGCCCGGCCTGCTGATGGTGGTCGCCCCGGATACGGGCGAGGCGCTGCAGCTTGCCGCCGCCCTGGAGTTCTACCTGGCGGAGCAGCGCATTCCGGTCATGCAGTTCCCGGACTGGGAGACACTTCCCTGGGATCTCTTTTCCCCCCACCAGGACATCGTCAGCGAGCGCATCCAGGCCCTACATGAACTGCCCCGGTCCGAACAGGGGATCCTGATCACACCGGTACACACCCTGATGCAGCGGCTTGCGCCCCGCCACCACATCGACGGCAATACCTTCATGCTCCATGCCGGTGAGCACTTCGACCCGGAGGCCACCCGTGAGCGGCTGGTCCGATGTGGTTACCACCAGCGGGACAATGTCTACGAGCACGGAGAGTTCGCCGTGCGCGGGGCCATCATGGATATCTTCCCCATGGGGGCAGAGCAGCCCTTCCGGATCGAGCTCTTCGATGAAGAAATCGATTCGCTGCGCCTGTTCGACCCGGAAAGCCAGCGCTCCACCGGCCCCGTCGAGCGGATCCGGCTGCTGCCCGCGGCGGAGTACCCGCTCGACGAATCCGGCATCAGCCACTTCCGCAGCGCCTTCCGTGAACGTTTCGACGTGGACCCGCGCCAGAGTCCGCTCTACCGGGATGTCTCCGAGGGCATCGCCAGCCCCGGTCTCGAATACTATCTGCCGCTGTTTTTCGAACAGCTCGACACCCTGTTCGACTATCTGCCCGAAGGTGCCCGGGTGGTGCAGATGCCCGGAACCGACGAGGCCGCCAGGCGGTTCCGCGACGAAGTGCTCGAGCGCCACGAAAGCCGTCGCCATGACCGCCAGCGCCCTGTCGTAGAGCCGGACGAAATGTTCCTGCCCCCCGATGAACTCCAGGCCCGGCTCAACCGCCAGGCCCGGGCCCGGGTGCGCGAGGAAGACCCGGCGGTGTACTTCGGCTGCGCCGGCTCGCCCGAGTTGGCCGCCGACCCCCGCAGCAGCAACCCCTTCGCGCCCCTGCAGCGTCTTGCCGGGGAGGAGCCGGGCCTGCGCATCCTGGTTTGCGCCGAGACCCCTGGCCGCCGGGAGATTCTGCTGGAGCTGATGCAGAAACAGGCAATCCAGCCGCGTGTGGTCGAAGGCTGGGAAGAGTTTCTCGCTTCCGGGCCGGGCTGGCATCTCGCCGTGGGCGAGCTCGAACGCGGCTTCCGCGCGCCCGAAAGAAATCTGCTGGTGGTGGCCGAGCCGGAACTCCACGGCCGCCGCATCATGCAACGCCGACGCCGGCGCGCCAGCGAGGACGATGCCGGCGACCTGGCCTTCCGCTCGCTGGGTGAAATGACCCCGGGCACGCCGGTGGTGCACATCGACCACGGCGTGGGGCGTTACCGGGGCCTCACGCACATGACGGTCGACGGCCAGCAGCACGAGTTCCTGCTGCTGGAATATGCCGGCGACGACCGGCTCTATGTGCCGGTCTCCAACCTGCACCTGATCAGCCGCCACGGCGGCCCGGACCCGGACAACGCTCCACTGAACCGGCTGGGTTCGGAACAATGGACCCGTGCACGAAAGCGCGCGGCGGAAAAGGTCCGGGACGTGGCCGCGGAACTGCTCAACACCATGGCACGCCGCGAGTCCCGCCAGGGGCGTGCCTTCGGATTCGACGAGGACGAGTACCGCCGCTTTGCCGCGGCCTTTCCCTTCGAGGAAACCGCGGACCAGGAAAAGACCATCAACTCGGTGCTCGAGGACCTGCGCTCGGACCACCCCATGGACCGGCTGGTCTGCGGCGATGTGGGCTTCGGCAAGACCGAAGTGGCCATGCGCGCCGCTTTCGTGGCCGTGCAGAACAATACCCAGGTGGCGGTGCTGGTGCCCACCACCCTGCTCGCCCAGCAGCATTTTGATTCCTTCACCGACCGCTTCGCCGACTGGCCCGTTCAGGTAGAAATGCTCAGTCGCTTCCGCACGGCGCAGGAGCGCAAGCAGGTGATCGAGCGTCTCGAACAGGGCAAGGTGGACATTGTCATCGGCACCCACCAGCTTCTGCAGGAAAAGATGCCTTTCCGGGATCTTGGGCTGGTGATCGTGGACGAAGAGCACCGCTTCGGTGTGCGCCACAAGGAGCGGCTCAAGCAACTGCGCGCGGAAGCCGACATTCTCACACTGACCGCCACGCCCATACCCAGAACCCTGAACATGGCCTTCTCGGGACTGCGTGAGATCTCGATCATTGCCACGCCGCCGGAAAGACGCCTGTCGGTAAAGACCTTCGTCCAGCGACGCGAGGCGCCCGCGATCCGCGAGGCAATACTGCGTGAACTGCTGCGCGGTGGCCAGGTCTACTTTCTGCACAACGATATCAGCACCATGGAAAACGCCGCCGCCGAGATCCGCGAGCTGGTTCCCGAAGCGCGCGTGGGCTTCGCTCACGGACAGATGCGCGAACGGGAACTGGAAGCCGTCATGTCCGATTTCTATCACCGCCGCTTCAATGTGCTGCTTTGCACCACCATCATTGAAACCGGCATCGACGTGCCCTCGGCCAATACCATCATCATCGAGCGCGCTGACAAGTTCGGCCTGGCCCAGCTCCACCAGCTGCGCGGGCGCGTGGGCCGCTCCCACCACCAGGCCTATGCCTACCTGCTCACGCCACCGCCGAAGGCCATGACCGGGGATGCGGTCAAGCGCCTGGACGCCATCGAGAAGGCCTCGGACCTGGGCGCGGGCTTCATTCTCGCAAGCCAGGATCTGGAAATCCGCGGCGCGGGAGAGATCCTGGGCGAGGAGCAGCACGGCCACATGGAAGCCATCGGCTTTTCGCTGTACATGGAAATGCTCGAGCAGGCCGTCGAGGCACTCAAGCACGGAGAGCAACCGGATACCGAAACCCCGCTTTCCGGCGGCCCGGACATCAACCTGCGGCTGCCCGCGCTGATTCCGGAGGACTATCTGCCCGATGTCTACACCCGGCTGACGCTGTACAAGCGGATTACCGGATGCGAGACCGATGAGCAGCTCAGGGAAATGCAGGTCGAGATGATCGACCGTTTCGGGCTGCTACCCAGACAGGTGAAGAACCTGTTCCGGGTCACCGCCTTGCGCCAACGGGCCGAACAGCTGGGCATCCTGCGCATCGACGCTGGCCCGGACGGCGGACGGATCGATTTCTCGGAGCGCACCAGTGTGGACCCGCTGACCATCGTGCACATGGTTCAGTCTGCGCCGCAGCGCTATCAGCTCCGGGGAGCCAGTTCCCTGCGTTTCCGGGAGGAAACGGAAACCGAGGAAGAACGCTTCCAGGTGGTCGAGAACCTGCTGGAGGAACTTGGCGAGCGGCAGAAGCAAGCTGCGGGAGGATGACGGGCTGCTGCACCCCGTGCCCGGACGCAGAGCGGCCGCAGCGCGTCAGCCTGCGCATGTCCGGCAAACCGGACGGGACGGCGAACAGGCGGAGATACTCCCGCCCGGCAGCGGCCCCGCCGCCCGAAGGGTGACCCGTGCATGAACTTGCAGGAGTTTCCCTGATATAGTCGATTTTCGCCTACAGGAGTCACCAATACGATGCGGATGCGAACCCTGCTGATCCTGATCCTGCTGCTGCTCACCGGACTGGTACAAGCCCAGGCCCCGGAGGAAGAACCGGAGGACGAAACCAACCCCTGGTCGGGCACACCGCCGACGGAGCTGCGCGCCATGCTCGCGGAGATCCCGGAGATCATGGACCGGACCTGGTATCAGGTGGAGGTCCTGGTTTTCGCGCGGGAGGAAGCAACCAATGAGGAGCACTGGCGCCTCGGCCGATATCCGTCCTACCCGGGCAGCAACCTGCGCCTGGGGACCGCCACGGACGAAGCCGACGACGATGAGGCGGGACCGCTTCTTCCGGAGGATGCCGGCTCCCTGCACGAGCAGGCCGTCGAAGCAGGCGCCTGGCGGACATTGCCGAATGATACCCTGAAACTGACCGATGCGGCGCGGAGCATGACCCGCGGGCGCTACCGAATTCTCTACCACCAGACCTGGCGCCAGCCTGTGCTCGAGCGCGAACAGGCCCTGCCCATTTACATTGAAGGCGGGCAATCCATGCCGCTGACACTGGAGCCGGAAACCCTGGAGCGGCTTCCCGGGGAATCCGGCGAACCGGAAGATGGCGAGCAACGGGAACCGGCCCAGCCCGACCGGGGCATCGACGGGGAGGCGTCCCCCAGGGCAGAGGTTCCCCGGACGCAGGGCCTTTCCCCGGCACAGGAGATACTGCAAGTACTGCTGCCCGCGGAACCGGAGCTGCGCGGAACCCTTACACTCAGTCGTGCCCGTTTTCTGCATCTCGAGCCCTCATTGTGGCTTACGAAGGAAACCGACGAAGGCCAGCGCTACCATGTGGACATCAACCAGCATCGACGCATGCGCAGTGAGCGGCTGCACTACCTGGATCATCCCCTGTTCGGAGTGTTGATCCGCCTCGACCCCCGGGATCATCCGGAACAGGAAGAAAAGGAACAGATGGAAGAAGCCCTGGATGAACATACCCGGCGCGAGTAATTCATGCAGACGCATGCCGGGCATGATTGATACGGAATCCACCGGAGCGAATCGGCAGGAGGCTCACTGACCGAAATGCACGTCTATTCCGCCTCATCACCTTCGGCAAGCACGGAGGCCGCGGCGGGCAGCGGCACCGGAATGGCCAGTGCCCGCAATCTGGTCGTGGCAATGCTCACCGGTATCGGCGCGCTGCTTTTCACGGCCCTGCTTGATCGTCTATTCCAGCCGGATCATGCCGCCGAAATCTGGCGTTCACGCCTGATTACCGTCGGCGCAATGGGAGTGCTGACGCTGGTAACCGCCTCTCCCCTCGGCCGGCGTGCGCCCAATCTGCTGACCCTGCTTTTCACCCTTGCCGGCTGTATCGCCCTGCTCGAGTTTGCCCGGCTGTCCATGTCTCCCTATTACCACTACTACAACATGTCACTGATTCTCGTGGTCATGTTCTGTTTTGTGCTCACACGGATCCGTTTCCGCTGGGGCATGGCCAGCGCACCGGTAATCTTTGCCGCCTGCAACGCCTACTGGCTGTATTTCGCCCCACTGCCCACGGATCTGGTCGTGATCCTCAATTTCATGGTGGCCGTCACCTGTGTTTTTTCGCTGCTTGCGGCCTGGCAACTGGAACAGGCGCTTGTCCGGACCCGGCACAATCAGCAGAGCCTGCAGCACGAGCGCGACAAGCTTCTGGTGCTCCAGCAACAGCAGCAGTCCCGTGCCTGGCTGAGCGAGGCACTGGAATCCTTCCAGCGCATGATTACGGGAGAGCAACGTGTGTCAAAGCTCTGCCAGCACGGGCTGGACCTGCTGGGTAACAGGCTTCCGGTGGGCTTCGCGGCCGCCTTTCACCACCACGACGGCGAGCTCCGACTCGCCGCCACCAGGGCACTTGCCGCCTCGAACTGTCCGTCAACCCTCGCTCCCGGGGAAGGCCTTGCCGGCGAGGCCGCCCGGCGGGAGGCATCCACCGTGCTCGAGCAGGTCCCGGCCGATTACCCGCGCATCGTCTCCGCAACCGGGGACATGGCGCCGCGCCAGCTGCTCTTCCTTCCCCTTCGCTATGAAAACCGGCTCAAGGGCCTGATCGAACTTGCCCTGACGGAACCGGCCGGTGAAACCGAAAGGGAGCTCGCCGACGAAATCGCCACACGTCTTGCCCAGGCCCTGGAACTTGCCGAACAGCGTCAGGAATAGTCACTCGCGCTGCTGGCGCTGCAGAAGAGAGTTCTCACGACACTGCTCATGCTGTAGCCCGGATGAAGGCCGAAGGCCGTAATCCGGGGCCCCTCCCGGAGGCGTTGCAATCCCGTGCCGCGGCCGCCCCTGCCTGAAGTCCCACCAGACAGGCCTCTGGCCGCTTTGCGGCCCCGGGTTGCGCTTCGCTTCACCCGGGCTACGACGATTGAAGAGGCGTGTGCCAGACCGTCACTCATCCTCTTGGCGCTGCAGCACCTCCATCATGGCCTGGCGGTGCAGGAGCGGGTTGTCGCGGCACTGGTAGTCAAGCAGGGTCGCGACAATGGTGCGGAACAGGTCCTGCTCGCCACGGCGCTGCACGAAATCCCTCAGATAAAGATCAATCTCCGCATCGTACTTGTCTTCTTCCACTGCCTTGCGGAAAACGCCGGCATAGACCACCGCATTTCGGGCCAGGGTTTGCGGATCACGCAGATCCCGGGCGGACAGCCCGCAGGAGGCCAGGTATTCGCGCCAGAGATCCACCACCAGCGCCTGGAACTTCTGCTCCAGATAAAACGCGCCCGGAACACCGGAAACATGGCGATAGCGAAAATAAGGCACGGCGGCCAGCACCACCACCACGAACACCACAATCCCGATCAGCAGCTGCAGCAAAAAACCTCCAAAGATGAAGGACGCTCCCTTCGGTCGCTTCCAGCACGTCGCCTGGCGGCGACTCCCGGCACGCAGCGCTGCGCGCTGCTTCCAGCACGGCCCCTCCGGGGCCTTCCAGTGCTCGAAGGCCCGAAGGGCCGTGCCCGGAGCGACCGCAGGGAGCGTGCCCGAAGGCCGCGCAGCGGCCGTGCCCGAAGCGACCGCAGGGAG
>SLJS01000290.1 GCA_007135015.1 Alcanivorax sp.
CCTGCCCTCCCACGGGATGCTTTCCCTCCGTAACCGCCGGGCCGCGCCTGACCGCGCGGCCCGGTCACGCTCGAACCGGTCCTGGCAGCGCACACAGCCAGCAGGAAAACCGCTCGGTCAGTCACCGGGTAAGAAGTGCGTGCACGCTTCGGAGCACGATAAGTCAACAATAACCACGCCACCACTTAAAGGGGGTTGCAATGCGATACAGGGATTTTCATGAGCACGGGATGTCTGTTTCGATCAACTGGCGTCTCGGCACAGTGATGGGGGTCGGTTTGCTGATTGGGGCATTGGCCGCGCCGTCGGCGACGGCCGGTTTTGTGTGTGCCGACGAAAACGGCAATGAGGCTTCCGGCAGCTCCGCCGACGGCAGCCAGGCAACCGCCTGCGGACCCGATGCCACTGCCGAGGGCGATTACAGTAGCGCTTACGGTCGCAATGCCCATGCAGAAGCGCAGGACAGCAGCGCGTTCGGCACCTGGTCCCATGCCGCGGGTGAGAACAGCAGCGCGTTTGGCCGTTCCGCCGATGCCGTCGGTGAAGAAAGCAGCGCCTACGGTCGTTCGTCCCACGCCGAGGGTTACAGAAGCAGTGCCTACGGCAGCTTTGCCCATGCCCAGGATGATGGCAGCAGCGCATACGGCCACGACGCGCATGCCGAAGGTTTCAGAAGTAGCGCCTACGGTACCTTCTCGCATGCCGAGGCTGATTTCAGTAGCGCCTTCGGCGACAGCGCCCATGCCGAGGGTTGGCGGAGCAGCGCCTACGGCTTTCAGGCGCATGCCGAGGCCAGCTTTAGCAGTGCCTACGGCCGCGGCGCACATGCCCAGGGTTACGGGAGCAGCGCCTACGGCTACGGCACGCATGCCGAGGGTTACAGAAGCAGCGCCTACGGCACCTTCTCGCAGGCCGAGGCTGATTTCAGTAGCGCCTTCGGCGACAGCGCCCATGCCGAGGGTTATGCGAGCAGCGCTTACGGGCGCGACGCGCACGCCGAGGGTGCCCTCAGTAGTGCCTACGGCAGCGACGCGCATGCCCAGGCGGACCATTCAGTCGCTATCGGCCATGACGCACACGCCGGCGGCGAGGACAGCGGTGATGTGATCGGCGAGGGCGCTGTCGCGGTCGGCCACGAGGCACGCGCCGTGGATGACGGCGCTACAGCTGTCGGCGAGGGGGCGCATGCCGAAAGCACCGCGAGCAGCGCCTTTGGTTCCAGCGCGCATGCCGAGGGTAGTACCAGCAGCGCCTATGGCCGCAACGCCCATGCCGAGGGTTCGGCCAGCAGTGCCTACGGCCGCGAGGCACATGCTGAGGGTCTCTCAAGCAGCGCCTACGGGTATTCCGCGCACGCCGGGAGCGTCGACAGCAGTGCCTACGGAGTTGCCGCCCACGCCGAGGGTTACGGCAGTAGCGCCTACGGCCGCCTGGCGCATGCCCAGGGTGCCGCCAGCAGCGCCTACGGCCAGGGCGCGCACGCTGAGGGCGTCGCCAGCAGCGCCTACGGACGCTCGGCACACGCCCAGGCGGATCATTCGGTTGCTATCGGCGATGGTGCACATGCCAGCGGTGACGAGTCGGTGGCGCTCGGTAACAGTGCCGAGGCCGCGGCGGAGAACAGCGTTGCCATCGGTGCGGGCTCCCGGGCTGGCGAAGCAGACACCGTGTCGATGGGCAGCGAGGGCAACGAACGCCGCGTGACCAATATCAAGGCCGGGGTCAATGCCAACGACGCGGTCAACGTCGCCCAGCTCGAAGAGGAAGTCGGCGACGTGGATGAACGCGTGGACCAGGTGGGCGCAATGAATGCCGCCATGACGAACATGGCCATCAACGCCACCGCCGGCGACAGCAACCGCGGGCGACTTGCGGTGGGCGCCGGAGTCATGGAAGGCGAAGGATCGTTTTCACTTGGCTACGGCCGCCACCTGGACGAGCTCCACCAGGGCGGCTCCTTCAGTATTGGTGGCGCCTTCACAGGCGACGAAACCTCCCTGGGTGTCGGCATCGGCTTCAACCTTTGAAGGAAGCGCGCCCGGACAGCGCACTGGTGCCCCGGGTTGCCCCGGGGCGCCGGAGTGCGCTATGGATGCCCTGGAGCAACGGGAGAACGTAATGAGCATGACGTTGCAAGAAATGATAGTCCGGTTTCGCCCTGCTATCGGCACCATGGCGGCCGTGCTGCTTGGTTTCACAGTCGCCGGTTGTACCATCCCCGTGGAGGTTCGCCAGACCGAGGCCGAGCAGGCCCCACCGCCGCAACAACCTCCGCAGGATACACCGCCACCGCAACCGACCCAGCCCGAAGATGCCGACCAGCTCGTCCTGGAGGCCACCTACCCGGGCCCCTTCGAGGGCACCATCATCCAGCGCGTGCGTGACCCGGCCACCGACGTGATCTGTTATTTCTACGTGCCGGAGCAGGTGCCGCACAACCGCGAAGGCGACCAGATCCAGTACGGCAACGCCACGATCGGCTCCATCGACTGTGTGCCGGCGCGTTAGTCGGGATAGTGCACCAAATGGCATGTAGTTCGCGCCGCGGCTGGTCGTCGTCAGGAGCACGTGCGCCTGACGGCGACCAGATCAAGCGAAATGCATGGCAAACGTAAACGAGCAATCAGGCATCCTGCCGGGTGCCTCTGAAAAGCCCCAATCGTGGTCTTGTCTTCAGTGCAGCGAGTGGTCTGGTGCACTATCCGGGCTACGGAGGTATCTCGTTGATGGCTGTCGGGCTGGCAGCTTTCAGTGCGCGGCAAGCAGCCCGCGCAAGCGCCATGGCACCCGCATCGGATACGCAGGACCGCGGACTCACCCCTGAAGCTCCTGCCTGCCTCGAAGTGCCTGCCTTGCATGACAGCATTGTGCCATCAGTCATTCAGGCCATGCCGACTGGGGTCGGCAGCGTTTTCGTGCCTGTCCCGTTTTGTGTCGAACATCATCCTGACATATCTGCCCGTCCTGAAATGGAGTCTTGTCGGGGCATGGCCGGGTTCTGTGCCAGGGGGCCTCTTATCTTTGCCCGAGAAACCATGTGTATACCGGGTAAATGCTCGTAAATGTTCATTTTTTGTGGCCTCAACTAACAAACGGTTACCCGAATCGCCCTCCTTTCCTATGGTTCGCTTTCCTGCCGGTTTGCACACTCGCACAGGGTTCTTTGCTCCGCCCGCATGCTGCGCGGGGTGCCGAAAAGAACAAGAGACAAGAATGGAGCTCATTCATGAGAAAGGATTTTCCTGCTGGTTTTCGTCCGTACCTACTGCTTGTTGTGGCGCTGCTGTATCCAGTGCAGTCCCTTGCCGGCATGGGCAACATCGCCACCACCTACGGGGTGCTGCCCTCGGACCTGGGTACAGCGCAGGCGCTGTCCATGTTCAATCCGCAGGTCTCGGCCACTTATTACAATCCGGCCTATCTGATGGCGAAACCCGGCGGTGAGCTGACCGCGGGTCTGTTTCATGCCGAGCATGAACTTCGGGTGGACAGCCAGGGTGGTGACAATCCGCCGGACCGTGATGGCGATGTCATCCAGAACACGCCTTCCCAGCATGTGCTGCTGGGCATGAAGACAGACCTTTCCTCGCTTACTGTCTGGGAGCATCCCATCCAGTTCGGCGTGATGCTGGGCGTGGAGAAGTACGGCGGCGAGATGCTCGCATTTGAATCGAAGACTTCTCGCGAGGGGCAGTTCCTGCGCTTCGGGCGCCAGCCCCTGTTTCTCAATCTCGGCGGCGCCACCCGGATCTGGCGGGGCATCGATGCCGGGCTTTCCGCACGGGTTACCCTGCACAGTGATGCAACGCTGGTCACCGAATCCACTCTGGGTGGCGAGACGGATTTCGAGCAGCTGGAAGTGGAAGCCGAACCGGATATTCGCCCCATACTGGGCGTGAACATCAACTGGGGCGAGACTTTCTGCCAGGTGGAAGATTGCTGGCTGGAGAACCTGGAGACCGGGCTGGTCTGGCGGACGGCCTCCAATACACAGACTGCGGTGACCTCGGAAGTGGTGATTCCCGGAACCATTGACGACACCGATCCCCTGCGGCTTTCGATTCTCACCCTGGATTCCTGGCAGCCGGATATCTTTGCCCTGGGGACGCGTTACCAGTGGGGGCCCTTCAATATCGGCGCCACGGTGGAGTATCAGAAGTGGTCGGACCTCGGCCGGGAGCTGCGCGATGACGACGTCAAGAACCAGGCGAATCTGGAGTTCAACGACATTGTCGTGCCCCGTGTGGGGACGATCTACCGGGTCAACGAGATTTTCTCGGTACGCGCGGGCCTCGCCTGGGAGGAGTCGCCGCTGGATAGCAAGGAGTCGATGGATGTGAATTATTTCGACAACGACCGGATTGTCTTTGGCCTGGGCGGTACCGCTGAGCTGGAGAACTTCCCGGGGCTGGCCTATCCGGTGCGGCTGGATATCGGCTATCAGTACCACCACCTGCGCGACCGCGATTTCGATCTTACACACCAGGACCACGAGGATGGCGAGGAACCGTTTGAAACCGTCACCACCGACGGTGACGTACATGTGCTCAGCGGTTCCATCACCCTGCGGTTCTGAGGAGGAGCTGTCATGAAAACGAAAAACATACTACAGACACTGACGGCAGCCCTGCTGGCGGCCTTGCTGGCCGCCTGCGGTGGAGACGAACAGACCGCCACCTTCAACTGGAAGACCGCGGAGCTGGCCTACAGTTACCCCTATCAGGGCCAGCAGGAAGTGCCTCTGGCGGCGCCCGTGGTGCTGCACTTTTCCGAGCCGGTGAAGTTCGCGGAGGACGATGATCTGCTCGAGGAATTGACCCTGTGGCAGGTGGTCGGCGAAGAAGAGACGGAAATCGCTCTGGTGCTGGAGGCACGGCACGACGAAAATGAGCAGCACCCCGTCAGCGTGGTATTGCGCCCGGAGAACGGCAAACTGGCGCCGGCCACCAATCACCGTCTTGAACTGGGTACGATCTCCTCCGAGCTGAGTGAGGTGGGAGTGCCGCCGGAAGGAGTCAGCTTCCGGACCCGCGGCGAACCGGATTCGGCACGCTCGCGCATGGGTGATGATGCCTTCTTTGTTTCCCGGATCCTGCCCGATGGCAACGAGTTTCAGGTACTGGATTTCTCCACCCTGCGGGTGCAGTTCAGCCAGCCGGTGGAGCGCGACAGCCTGCGCTATGGCGAGACCCTGTCGTTGCTTGACAAGAACGATGCTCTGGTCGAAGCGCGCGCCTACCTGAAGGGACATTACCTGACCATCGCGCCGAACGAGGAGCTGGAGCCCGGCCGGGAGTATCGGCTTGTGCAGGAGGGCGAGGGGCTTCGCAGTGTCGGCGGTGATACGCTGGTGATCAATGGCGACCAGCTGGCTGGATTCACGCCGCGAGACACTCGCCCCCGGGCCACCATGGTGCAGGAAGCACGAAGCTCCGAGGACGATGACACCCTGGTGTCACGGCTTACCGGCGCGCTGATCAATGCCGTGCCGGTAACCGCCGTGCTCCTTGGCGAGCCGGAAGACAACACCTCGTTCCAGTCAGGGGATGTCTTCGCCGAGCTGGCACATGTGCCCACCTTTCCTGACGCCACGCCCCTGCGCGTGCCGCGGGGCAACCTGCTGAAAGGCTCGTCCCTGGAAGTGAAGGTCGCCGGTGAAGTGCCGGCCGGCTTCGAGAGCGGCGATATTTCGGTGGATTTCATCAACGACGCCGTCGGCTACATGATCCCCAACGACTTCAACCGCAACCGCGCGAACAAGAACATGCCGCGCCATGTGCGGTTGATCATGGATATTGCCATGACCGCGGAAAATCCGGAGGCCAACGCGGCGCTGAGTCAGGACCTGTTGCACGTGGAACTCGCCGGCATCGCCAAGGTTCGCGATGGCCGCATGGAGATTGATGCGGTGGGCGTGGTCGAGCCCGAGGTGCTCGGCCTGGAGACTGCTTCGGGGCTGCTGTCGTTCAACATGAAGGCCCATGAAGACCAGAAGAACACTCCGCCGTTCATTCTCGACGAGACGGCGCCGGAGCTTCAGTCCTGGACCATGGTTCCGGAGCATCAGGACAAGGCCCGTCCCGGCGATCCGATCATCCTGAACTTCACGCGGCCTCTGGATCCGGCAAGCCTCGAACAGGACGGCGCCGTGACGCTCTGGCGCAACGACACCGTCCTTTCGGGGGAGGATCTGCGCATGCGTGTTGACGGAGCCTCGCTGGTCGTCGAGCCCCGGGAAGGCCTTCGGCACAATGTCGATTATGAACTGGAATTTTCCGAGGACATGAAGGGGGCCAACGGTGTTCCGGTGATCATTCCGGAGGAATTCCTGCCCCAGTTGAGTGATTTCTCGCTGCCAGATCACCCTGATGATGTTTCGCAGCGTTCGCCTATTGTTACCACTCTTTACCCCGGTTTCCCCTGCCCCACTACCGGAGCATCTCTGGGGGGAAGTAATGAGCATCATGGCCGCTGTATTGGAGGGGCCAGTGGGGATGACCTGCTGCCGGTTACCTCATTGCCAAGAAATCGTCCGATTTCCGTGCATTTTTCCCGGGATATGGACCCGGATAGCATCCGAATGAACGAGAGTTTCCGGGTGGAGCATTTCGACGGTGCGTGGGAGCCTGTAGATGGGTGGTTGCAGGTTCGAGCCCGGAAAATGACGTTCCATCCAGATAAGCCATGGAAAGAGGGGGAGCTCTACCGTTACGTGCTTGGCTCCAACGGGGACCGGTTTTCTTCGGTAGCTGATTGTGGTGGCAGTGCAATGTGTTCCACGGACGGGTTGCCGTTGCAGACTCGAGTGTTGGCGCAAAGCGCTGGTGCTGCGCCTGACCCACAGGGTGGTGGGCCGGACATGGTCATCAACTTCCGTGGAGCTTCCGTGACAGAGGCGGTGTTTCAGGAGGCGCGCAATCTGCCCACTTTTGACGTCAATGCGGACTTTATCCTGCAAGATGAAGAAAGAAAGCCTCTGGAAGAGGATCCGGATAATCCCGGAAGCTTTCTGCCGCCTTCCAATTCAACTGAGCTGGGGATTACCAGCACAAGCGGCCTGCTTTTGAGCGCACAAGTCGGATGCCCGCCGGGAGAGTCCTGTCCCGAG
>SLJS01000242.1 GCA_007135015.1 Alcanivorax sp.
AAGCCCACCAGCACCCGTCCGTAGGCGGCGCCATGGTTGCGGTGGTGCACCACCACGGAGTCCGAATCGTTCATGATTCCTGCTCCAGGGACTTGAGTCGGGTGATGATGGCTTCCACCTTGGACCGGGCCACGTCGTTCTTCTTGAGAAGGTGGGCCCGCTCTTCCAGCAGACGGGCTTCCCGTGCGTGCAGGCTCTGGTTTTCCTGCCGCAGCCGGGAACTGATACTGACAAGCTCTTCGATACGCGCTTCCAGTTTCTGTAGTTGTTGTTCGCTTGTCATGGCAAATCGCGTAACCTTGGCTTGGCCGGATAAGGGTGCACGAGCCGGTTGTGCCGGCAACCCCCGCCGGTGACATCCCCTGATCAAGGCCGAACGACTACAATGCCTGCATGGTTCAGGCAAGCAGTTCGCCCCCTGGACCTCCATGGGGAGGTTCCTTGTACTATAGAGAGCCCCTGCACGGGGGTCAACGCGATTTGCCAGTAATCAGAGTAACTTAGGCGCGCTTTTCAGAATTCTTCTCAAGCCGGATGCCCAGTCATGACAACCACTGCCGACCTTTTCGAACCCCTGGCCAGCGCGCTGCCCGAATGCGGTGTACACCACGGACCCTCCGAGCTGCACGGTGTGATCTGCGGGATCGAGGGCAGTGGCACCGACATGGATGATGCGCGCATGCTGGAAACACTCGCCGGGCATGTGGATCTCGACGGTACCTG
This sequence comes from Alcanivorax sp., assembly GCA_007135015.1. Classification (GTDB taxonomy): domain Bacteria; phylum Pseudomonadota; class Gammaproteobacteria; order Pseudomonadales; family Alcanivoracaceae; genus SLJS01. Next base: position 724 of record SLJS01000242.1, read on the forward strand.
GCCGGAACCGGTGACCGCCTGGCTGTTGCGCCTGCGCCGGTTTGCCCGGGAAGGCCTGGCTGGCGAGGACCTGGATCTGGAGCTGCTTCTGCCTTCCGAACAGGAGGAGCTCGGTCTGCGGGTAGCCGCGGTAGGCCAGTGGTGCGAGGGTTTCCTGGCCGGATTCGGTCTCGGGAGTGCCGGGCTGGCGGACCGGGACCTGTCCGCGGAGCTGCAGGAAGCCATCAGTGATCTCTCGGCGGTCAGCCAGGTGGAAACCCCGGCGGAACAGGGCGAGGAGGAAGAACAGATGCTGGAGCAGGTGGTCGAGCACTGCCGGGTGGCGGCCCTGCTGGTCTTCACCGAAATGGCCCGCAAGAGAAAGAGCCACTAGCAAGGTGTTGTAAAACCCTCTATGGAAGGAAACGGGGTTTGTACGCGCAGCATGGCCCGTCGAGCCAGCGCGGAACATCATCATTTGTCACCAGGGGAGAGCCCATGTCGATAGCCCGCCAGGAGTTTGCCCGCCGCCGGCGGAACCTGATGGCGCATATGGAGGAAAACAGCATCGCCATCCTTTCGGCCGCGCCGGAGCGCACGCGCAACCGGGACGTGGAGTATCCCTACCGCCAGGACAGTGATTTCTGGTACCTGTCCGGATTTTCGGAGCCGGGGGCGGTGATGGCCCTGATTCCCGGTCGCGAGCACGGGGAGTTTGTACTGTTCTGCCGTGAACGGGACCCGGAGATGGAGACCTGGAACGGCTATCGGGCGGGGCCGGACGGTGCGGTGGAGCAGTATGGTGCCGATGATGCCTTTCCCATCAACGATATCGACGACATTCTTCCCGGCCTGATCGAGGGGCGCGACCGGGTTTATCACGACCTCGGCCGTGATCCGGACTTTGACCGCCAGCTCATGGGCTGGGTCAACAGTATCCGCGCCCGGGTGCGCAGCGGCGCCCATCCGCCCGGCGAGTTCCTGGCGCTGACCCACTTTCTTCACGACCAGCGCCTGATCAAGAGCGCCGCCGAGCTGCGGACCATGCGCAAGGCGGGCGAGATCTCCGCGGCGGCCCACGTGCGCGCCATGGAGAAGTGCCGCCCCGGCATGTATGAGTACCAGCTCGAGGCCGAATACCTGCACGAATTCATGCGCCGCGGGGCGCGCTTCCCCGCCTATCCGGCCATCGTGGGCGGCGGCGCCAACGGCTGCATCCTGCACTACATCGAAAACAGCGCAAAGCTGCGTGACGGGGACCTGGTGCTGGTGGATGCCGGCGGGGAATATCAGTACTACGCTTCGGACATTACCCGGACCTGGCCGGTCAACGGCCGTTTCAGCCCGGAGCAGCAGGCGATCTACGAACTGGTGCTGGCTGCCCAGCACGCCGCCATCGAACAGGTCCGTCCGGGCAACCACTGGAACCGTCCCCATGAGGAAGCGCTTCGGGTGCTGGTCCGGGGCATGAAGGATCTGGGCCTGCTGGAGGGCGATGAGGACGAGCTCATCGAACAGGACGAGTACCGGCGCTATTTCATGCACCGCACCGGCCACTGGCTGGGACTGGATGTTCATGACGTGGGCGACTACAAGATTCACGACGAGTGGCGGGTACTGGAGCCGGGCATGGTGATGACCGTGGAACCGGGGCTCTATATCCCGCCGCACGACCGGCAGGCACCGTCGAAGTTCCGGGGTATCGGGGTGCGCATCGAGGACGACGTGGCGGTGACCCGCAAGGGGCACGAAGTCTACACGGAGGGCGCCCCCAAGGAGCCCCGCGAGATCGAGAAACTGATCCGGGCGGCAAGACAATGAAGCACAGTGCGGTGCTGATCGCCGGAGGGGGCATGGCCGGGCTGGCCCTGGCCCTGCTGTTGCGCCGGCACGGGGTGGGCCCGGTCACCCTGGTGGAAGCGGCCGACCTGTCCGGTAGCGGCGACCCGGATACGCCCAGTTTCGATGCGCGCAGCACCGCCCTGTCCGCCGGCGCGCTGGAGATTCTCGAGCGCGCCGACGTGGCCGGGGCGCTTCTCCAGCGGGGCGAAACCATCGCCGAGGTGCACGTCTCCCGCCGCGGGCGCCCGGGAGTGACCCGTCTGCGCGCCGAGGAACAGGGGCTGGCGCGGCTGGGCTCGGTGGTGGAGAACCGCTGGTTCGGCCGGGTGCTGCTTGATGCGGCGCGCCGCGACGGGCAAATCGAACTGCTGGCGCCGGCACGGCTGGCCGGCCTGACCCGTCAGCGCGGCGGCTACCGCGCCCGGCTCGAAGACGGCGAAGAACGCGAGTGCGCATTGCTGGTGGCCGCCGACGGCGCCCGCTCGCGCACCCGCGACTGGTTGGGCATCAGCGCCCGGCACCGGGATACCGGCCACGATGCCCTGGTGGCCAATGTGCGCCCGGAACGGGACCATGGCGGGGTGGCCTATGAGCGCTTCGTCGAGGAAGGCCCGCTTGCACTGCTTCCCATGACCGAGGGCCGCATGGCGCTGATCTGGACCGGACCCCGGGCGGATGTGGAGGCGCTGGCCGGCCTGGACGAGGAAGCCTTTGCTGAACGGCTGGCCGGGCGCTTTGGCCGCCGGCTCGGCAGCTTCTCGCGGATCGGCTCGCGCCACCGCTATCCGCTGGTGCTCACCGAGGCCTGTGCCCAGGTCGTGCCCCATGCGGTGGTCGTCGGCAATGCCGCCCATACCCTCCATCCGGTGGCCGGCCAGGGATTCAATCTCACCCTGCGGGACCTGGCGTCGCTGGCCGCCGCCCTGGAGGGAGCGGACAATCCGGGTGAACTGGCCCGGCTGGAGGCCTGGCAGGAAAGCCGCCAGGCGGACCAGGCACTGATCGCCCGGGCTTCGGGCTGGCTGCCGGAGCTGTTCCGCACCCGGTTTGCGCCCGTCGCCCACGGGCGGCAGCTGGGGCTGGTGGCACTGGATCTGCTTCCGGGCCTGCGCCAGGGATTCGCACGCCGGGCCATGGGGATGGGAGGGCTGCAGCAATGAGCACGGGTTCCGGCGAGCACTCCGATATCCTGATCCTTGGCGGTGGCATGGCCGGGGGCATGCTGGCCGCCGCGCTGGCGGATACGGGCCTGAGCGTTCGCCTGCTCGACGGCGGCGAAGTGCCGGCGATGCCGGACGGGGAGCCGGCAATGCGGGTGTCCGCGCTGACCGAGGCCAGCCACAACATGCTGTGCGCTACCGGTGCCTGGCAACTGCTCCCGCCGGAACGGATCGGCCCGTTCGACCGCATGGCGGTGTGGGACGCGGACGGGACCGGCCGGGTGGACTTTTCCGCCGCCCAGGCCGGCGCCGGCCAGCTGGGCTGGATACTGGAGAATGACGCCTGCGTGGCCGCCCTGCACCGGGTCTGCGAGCGTGCGGACAATATCGACTGGCGTTCCCGCATGCCGGCAAGCGCACTGGAGGGGGCTCCCGGAGACTGGAAGATTTCCGCCCGCGGCGAGCGTTTCAGTACCTCGCTGGTGGTCGGCGCCGACGGGGCGCATTCCATGGTGCGAGAGCGCGCCGGCATCCCGGCCAGCCCCCGCGACACCGGCCATGTGGCCATCGTGGCCACGGTGGAGACCGAACAGGACCATGGCGCCTGTGCGCGCCAGCGTTTCATGGAAAGCGGCCCACTGGCCCTGCTGCCGCTGTTCGGCCGGGGCAACCTCTGCTCGATCGTGTGGTCCCTGTGGCCGGGGGAAGGGGAGCGACTCATGCAGCTTGATGATCGCGCCTTCGGCGAGGCGCTGACCCGCGCCAGCGAGGCCTGCCTGGGTGATGCCCGGCTAGTCTCACGCCGCGTGGTCTTTCCGGTACGCGAGCTTCACGCCAGCGACTATGTGCGTCCGGGCCTGGCCCTGGTGGGTGATGCCGCGCATGTGATTCACCCCCTCGCCGGCCAGGGCATCAATCTCGGAATGCTGGACGCCGCGGTGCTCGCCGAGGAAATGCTGCGGGCGCGCAGTCGCGGGCTCACCTTTGATCACGCCAGCGTGCTGGCGCGCTATCAGCGCCGCCGCCGCGGGCACAACGGGCTGATGCTCAATGTCCTGCGAGGATTCAAGGTACTGTTCGAGCAGCGTTCCCCGGCAGTGCGCTTTTTGCGCAATACCGGCATGTCCCTGGTCAATGATCTGGCGCCGGTAAAGGCCTTGCTGGCGCGCCAGGCGCTGGGACGTGACGGAGACCTGCCTCGCCTTGCTTGCACGCCGGCCATGGAAGGAGAAGCCATCCGAAGGCAGTCCCTGGATGACGGGTGACGGCTGCGCGAATTTTCCTCTCGATACGGTATCTGGCGAACCACAGTAATCAATGAGCCGGTGTGCCCCGCGCGATCACAAGCCGCCGCGAACTACCGTTCCCATCCGACCCTGCAGTGTGTCCTGATCCACTGTACCGGGCCACTCGAAGTTACACTTATACCCTGAAATCTTTTTATTCTGAATCGTTATCGGAATAATCAAGGCTAGGCTCAATCTTGTAAGCCATCTGTAAGGTTCTGCCTTTCAGACTGCGTAGGTTCAAGCGACTGACCGGGGCCGAGGAGATGTGCACTCACTGCCGCAGCGCGGAAAGGGTTACACATCGCATACGACGCCCGGAATGGACCCAAAGCCTGAAACAGGGAGTAGCCTTGTGATGATTATCAGCCCTTCACGTTCCACCTCCGATGCTTTTCCCGCCTGCCGGGCAGGGCTTCAGACCGCCCCGCGCGGCTTTGTCCGGCTCCCCATGCTGGTGCTGTCTCTGGCGACGTTGCTCCTGGCTTCCGGGTGCGGAGGGAGCTCCTCATCCAGTAGTAGTGGAAATGGCGGGGGTAATGGCGGCGCCGATACGCTGGAAGTGCTGACCAGCACGAGCGGAAACGGCGGGATCGAACCCGCCAGTGTCGAACTCGAAGAGGGAGAAACGGCCGAGTTCACCCTTGACCCGGCCGAGGATCATTACATCAAGACGGCAAGCGGTTGCGGCGGACAGCTTGAGAACCTGACGTATGAAACCGGCGAAATCAGCGAATCCTGCACAGTGGTGGTGGAGTTCGCGGCAAGCACCTCCGCCTCGGCCACCCGCTCCGAGGTAACCTTCCACTGGGATGTCGAAACCTTCACTGACCAGGTCGATCTGTGCATCGCTCCGGAAAGACCCCAGGACATGGATAACTGCAGCACGGTCGGGGGTTCCATTGAATCCGGTTCGGGCGGCTCTCATACCTTCTCCGGCCTTGACGAACACCATCCCTACTTTGTGCTTCTGGAGGATGAAAATGATCAGGAATCGGACCCGGTGGTGCTGGTGACCTCCCACGGGCTTAACGACACGGGTATTGATTTCTGCGAGGACAATGATGGCACCGCTCAGGGCTGCCCGGTAACGGGGTATCCCGGCCAGGACGGCGAAGAAGGGCGCGATGCACTGGCTCGCGATGGTGACCTCCCCGACAAGGTTGGTGACGGTGTCGCGGGTTTCGATTACTCGCGCATCTGCGGCAATGGCGACATTGACGGCGAGGGCTGCAACCTTGGCACCGACCCTGCATTGCATGTCGGAGACGGCGACGATGAATGGGCTTGTACCCGTGACAACGTCACCGGCTTGACCTGGGAGGTGAAAGTTGACGACGAGGACCACCTCCGCCACATGGGCCACACCTATAGCTGGTACAACCCCGATGATTCCACCAATGGCGGAAGCGCTGGCTACGAGAATGGAAGCGATATTATCGTCGGGGCCGAATGCGAGGGCGATAAATGCAATACTCAGGAGTATGTCGAGGCGGTGAACGACCTGGAGCTTTGTGGTCACGACGACTGGAGGTTGCCTACCCTGGTGGACCTGCACTCCCTTGCGAACCTCGGTGAGCGGATACCGGCTATTGATGAAAATTACTTCCCCAATACAGAAGATGAGTTACACGAAGATGGTGTCTGGTCAGTGTCGCCGATCGCTTACGATTCCCTGGGAGCGTGGCAACTCGGCTTCCGAACGGGGGGTGCTGTCACAGGCAATAAGGGTCTCGGCGATGACCGGGTGCGGCTGGTCCGGGGTGAGCAATAAAGTTTCTCCCGGCATACATACGGCCCGGAAACGGGATGAGCATTTCTGTCGGTTTTCGGCAGGCTGTTTCCGGGCTTCGGGCCGGCAGGCCCATTTTTCTGAACTGCAAGGAGCTTGTGATCATGAGATACCCGTTACGCCACCCCGTCCTGCTGTCTGTTCTGCTTCTGCCCGCCCTTGCGCTGGCGGAACTGGATAATGCGTCATCCGATTGTGTCGAGGGGGCGCCCGAGACGACCCCCTCTGCCGCCTTTACCGTGGTGGAAGAAGGGGTGGTACGGCATGAGCGCACCGGCCTGGAGTGGCAGCGGTGCCCTCTGGGCATGGAGTGGAATGAATCCA
>SLJS01000159.1 GCA_007135015.1 Alcanivorax sp.
CCGGGAGCGACCGCAGGGAGCGTCCTCGAAGGTCGCGCCAGCGACCGTGCCCGAAGCGACCAAAGGGAGCGTGCCCGAAGCGGCCACAGGCCGCGTGCTCTTGCCTGCACGGCCCCTTCGGGGCCTTCCAGCGGTGCGACCCCCAGTCCTGGAGCCATCGAAGATGGCGCCGGGAGCGACCGCAGGGAGCGTCCTCGAAGGTCGCGCCAGCGACCGTGCCCGAAGCGACCAAAGGGAGCGTGCCCGAAGCGGCCACAGGCCGCGTGCTCGAAGCTCGCGCAAGCGCGAGCGTGCTCAAACAACAACTCCTTGCCCCGCGCCAGTGGTTGCCGGAGAATGGCCGCGGCCCGGCGCACCGGGGGCGGGCCCGGGATACGCGGGGGAGACCGGGCGGCCAGGATGCTCTATGATTACCCTGAATTCATGACGTTAGCGGCGAAACCTTGAGTAATTCCCGAGCTGAAACCAATACGCCCGGCTGGGCGAGTCATTTGCGCCGCGGGCTGGTCGAGGGGCTGGTGATCCTGCTGGTGGCCCTGTCGCTGTACCTGCTGCTGGCGCTGGGTTCCTACGACGCCCGGGACCCGGGCTGGTCCTTCGTTGGCGAGGCCGGGCAGATCCATAACGCCGGTGGCCGTGCCGGCGCCTTCGCCGCGGACCTGCTGTTCATTCTCTTCGGCTATCTGGCGTACCTGTTTCCCGTGTTGGTGGCCTTCTGGGCGCTGCGTGTGCTGCGCGAGCGCCACGCCGGACTTGCCGGCGACTGGCCCATGTTCAGTCTGCGGCTGGTGGGCTTCATCCTCACCATGCTGGCCGGCACCGCCCTGGCCTGGTTGCATTTTGCCGGCAACGGCGCGGCCCTGCCGGAAGACGCCGGCGGCATCATCGGCCAGGTGGTCGGCAACGCGGCCCTGGATGGGTTCAATCCCCTGGGCGGCACCCTGGTGCTGATCACGCTTTTTCTCATCGGGGTTACCATTTTCACGGACCTTTCCTGGATCCGGTTGACGGAAAGGCTCGGGGCCTGGGCCCTCACGCTGTTCCGCAAGGTGCCCGTGCTGGTTCGCGAACTGAACGATCGGCGCAGACAGCGGCGCGAGGCGCAGGCCGCGCGGCAGCAGCGCCGGGTGAGTGTGGAGAGCGCGAAGAAGAAGGCGGCAGCCCGCAAGCCGCCGAAAATCGGCCCGCCGCCGAAGCAGGTGGAAAAGAGTGTGCGCGCCGAAAAGGAGCGCCAGCAGCCGCTGTTCTCGTCCCGGGTGACCGGAACCCTTCCGCCGCTTTCGTTGCTGGACCCGGTGGACGACAGTTCCCGGGGCGGCTATTCCGAGGAAGCCCTGGACGGCATGTCCCGCCTGCTGGAAATCAAGCTCCGGGACTTCAACATCGAGGCCGAGGTGGTGGCGGTGCAACCCGGCCCGGTGATCACCCGTTTCGAGATCCAGCCCGCCGCTGGCGTCAAGGCCAGCCGCATTACCAACCTGGCCCGGGACCTGGCCCGGTCCCTGGCGGTGATCTCCGTGCGGGTGGTCGAGGTGATCCCCGGCAAGACCACCGTGGGCATCGAGATCCCCAACGAGCAGCGCGAGATCATCCGCTTTACCGAGGCTGTGGGCAGCAAGGCGTTCGAGGACTCCGGCTCCATGCTCACCATGGCCCTGGGCAAGGACATCAGCGGCGAGCCCGTGGTAGCGGATCTGCAGAAGATGCCCCACCTGCTGGTGGCAGGCACCACCGGCTCGGGCAAGTCCGTGGGCCTCAATGCCATGCTGCTGTCGCTCATGTTCAAGGCCACCCCGGAAGAGGTGCGCCTGATCATGATCGACCCCAAGATGCTGGAACTGGCCGTCTACGACGGCATTCCCCACCTGCTTACCCCGGTGGTCACGGACATGAAGGAGGCGGCCAGTGCCCTGCGCTGGGGCGTGGGGGAAATGGAGCGCCGCTACCGGCTGATGGCGGCACTGGGCGTGCGCAATATTTCCGGCTGCAACCGCAAGATTGCCGAGGCGGAGAAGCGGGGCGAGCCGTTGCGCGACCCGTTGTGGAAACCGGAGGAAGCGCTGGATCCGCAGGAACCGGCCCCGGTACTTGAGAAGCTTCCCTACATCGTGATCGTGATCGATGAATTTGCCGACATGATGATGATCGTCGGCAAGAAGGTCGAAGAGCTGATCGCGCGAATCGCCCAGAAGGCGAGGGCGGCGGGTATTCACCTGATTCTTGCCACCCAGCGGCCCTCCGTGGACGTGATCACCGGCCTGATCAAGGCCAATGTGCCCTCGCGGATGGCCTTCCAGGTCTCGTCCAAGGTGGACTCACGCACCGTGCTGGACCAGGGCGGCGCCGAGCAGCTTCTCGGCCACGGGGACATGCTTTATTTGCCCGCCGGCACCAGTGTTCCGGAACGAGTCCACGGCGCCTTTGTCTCAGATGATGAGGTGCACCGCGTCTGCGATGACTGGCGCAAGCGGGGCGAGCCCGACTACCGCGAGGAGATTCTCCAGGGCGGCGAAGGCGGGGGAGCCATTCCCGGGCTGGACAGCGGCGGTGGCGAGGACGACGCGGAGCAGGACCCGCTTTATGACGAGGCGGTGGCCCATGTGGTGCGTTCACGGCGCGCCTCGATCTCCGCGGTGCAACGCAAGCTCAAGATCGGCTACAACCGTGCCGCCCGGCTGGTGGAAGCCATGGAAATGGCGGGCGTGGTAAGCGAAGCCGGTCATAACGGCCAGCGCGAGGTGCTGGCCCCTTCCGACGAATAGGAGAATTCCGGATGCGATGGTTGCTGGTACTGATGATGGCCGCCGCGCCCCTTGCCCAGGCAGAATCGGATGACGAGGCCACCAGGGACCTGCTCGAGCGGCTCGCCGGGCTGGAAAGCCTTGCGGCGGATTTCGAGCAGTACACCCTGACCGAGGGTGGCGATCGTCTGCAGGAATCCCGGGGCTACATGGAGCTGGAGCGCCCCCGCAAGTTCCGCTGGCATGCCCGCGAGCCCTTTGAGCAGGTGGTGGTTTCCGACGGCGATGTGGTCTGGGTTCATGATGTGGACCTGGAGCAGGCGGTGGAGCGGCGGCTCAGCGACGAGATCGCCAATACGCCGGCCCTGCTGTTCAGCGGGGATACCGAAAAGGTATCCGACACTTTCCTGATCCGGGAAATTTCCCGGACAGACCAGAGCGTGACCTGGCGGCTGGTCCCGCGTGAGGACGAGCAGCTTTTCAGCCTGCTTGAAGTGACCTTCGAGCAGGGCCGGCCCGAGTCCATGCGCATGGAGGATGCGCTGGGCCAGAAGACGCGGGTGGAATTTCGTGATCTCAGCCTGAACGTGGCCATTGATCCGGAACGCTTCCGCTTTGAGCCGCCGGAGGGCACGGACGTCATCAGCGAGCTATGAGCGATCTGTTCGCCCCGGCGGCGCCGGACAGCAGCCACCAGCCCCTTGCCGCGCGGCTGCGGCCGCGCACCCTGGACGACTATGTGGGCCAGACCCATCTGCTGGGTCCGGACCGCCCTCTGCGCCGGGCCCTGGAGCAGGGCCATCTCCATTCGATGATCCTCTGGGGGCCGCCCGGAACCGGCAAGACCACCCTGGCGTTGCTGTTGGCCAATCACGTGGAGGCGGAGTTCATCTCCCTGTCGGCGGTGCTCTCCGGGGTCAAGGATATCCGCAACGAGGTCGAACGCGCCCGCGAGCGGCTGGCACAGGGCCGGCGCACCGTGCTGTTCGTGGACGAGGTGCATCGCTTCAACAAGTCCCAGCAGGATGCCTTCCTGCCCCATGTGGAATCCGGCACTGTGATCTTCATCGGTGCCACCACCGAGAATCCTTCCTTCGAGCTCAACAATGCGCTGCTTTCCCGCGCCCGGGTCTACCGGCTGCGCAGTCTCGAACAGGAGGATCTGCGGCATCTGCTTGAAAGGGCGCTGGCCAGTGAAGTCCTTTCCGACATCCATCTCGGGGAGGAAGCCCGCCAGATGCTGCTGGAGTACAGCGACGGCGACGCCCGGCGAATGCTCAACGTGCTGGAACTTGGCGCGGACCTTGCCCGGGAGGAACACGGGGGCGATCTGGCCGTGCCGTTGCTTCGGGAGCTGCTGCGCGACAGCCTGCGCCGTTTCGACAAGGGCGGTGATCTCTTCTACGACCAGATCAGCGCTCTGCACAAGTCCATGCGCGGTTCCGACCCGGATGCCACGCTTTACTGGTTCACCCGCATGCTCGACGGTGGCGCCGACCCGCTCTACATCGCCCGGCGGGTGGTGCGCATGGCCAGCGAGGACGTGGGCAACGCTGACCCGCGGGCGCTGCGCATCGCGCTGGACGCCTGGGAGGTCCAGGAACGGCTGGGTTCGCCGGAAGGGGAGCTGGCGATTGGCCAGGCGCTTGTCTATCTGGCCGTCGCACCGAAAAGCAACGCCGTCTACCAGGCCTTCAATCGCGCGAAGCGTTTCGTGGCGGATCACCCCACCGACGAGGTGCCCCTGCACCTGCGCAACGCCCCCACCAAACTCATGAAGGAAGAGGGCTTCGGCAAGGAATACCGCTACGCCCACGATTATCCCGACGCCTTCGTTCCCGGCGAGAAGTACTTCCCGGACAGCCTCGAGTCCGTGACCTTCTACGAGCCCGTGGACCGGGGCCTGGAAATCCGTATCGGCGAAAAGCTGCGCGACCTGCGCGCAAGAAAATAGCACGCTCGCTTCGCGAGCTTCGAGTACGGGGCGTGGCCCCGTCGAGCACGCGGCCTGTGGCCGCTCCGGGCACGGCCCTTCGGGCCTCCGGGCACGCTCCCTTTGGTCGCTTCGGGCACGGTCGCTGGCGCGACCTTCGAGGATGCTCCCTGCGGTCGCTCCCGGCGCCATCTCCGATGGCTCCAGGACTGGGGATCGCACCGCTGGAAGGCCCCGAAGGGGCCGTGCTGGAAGCAGCGCGCAGCGCTGCGTGCGGGGAGTCGCCGCAGGCGACGTGCCAGAAGGTCGCGAAGCGACCGTGCTTCAAGGATAATGTGCGGCTTTCACGGACTGGCAGAGGGACAAGAGCGCGCATGCTGGATATCAGAAGACTGCGCAACGAAGGCGAAGAGATCCGCGCGGCCCTGGCGCGCAGGGGGTTCGAGCTGGACCTGGAAGCCTTTGCCAGCCTCGATGGCCAGCGCCGGGACGCGGATATGCGATCCCAGGAGCTTCAGGCCGCCCGCAAGAAGGCATCGAAGAAGGTGGGTGAGCTGGTCAAGGCCGGCACGCCTGTCGACGAGGCCAAGGCCCAGGTGGCCGAAACCCTGCAGGAAATCGACCGGGAGCTGGACGAGGAAGTCGAGCGCGCCCGGCTGATCCAGGGCCGCATCCGCGATTTTCTCATGGAGATTCCCAATGTGCCGGACCCGGAAGTGCCGGCGGGGGAGGATGAAGACGACAATGAGGAATTGCGCTGTCATGGCGAACTTCCCCGTTTCGACTTTGCGGTACGCGATCATGTGGAGCTGGGCGCGGCCCTGGAGGGCGGGCTGGACTTTGATCGCGCGGCGAAGCTTTCCGGTGCTCGCTTTGCGGTCATGCAGGGCGCTGTGGCCGGTCTCCACCGGGCGCTGATCAACTTCATGCTGTCCATGCACACCGGCCGCCACGGCTACCAGGAAGTCTATGTACCCTATCTGGTGGGCCCCGAGGCCCTGCGCGGAACAGGCCAGTTGCCCAAGTTCGGCGAGGACCTGTTTCGCGTCGAAGGGGAACGCGAGCTCTATCTGATTCCCACGGCGGAAGTGCCGGTGACCAACCTGTACGCAGACGAGATTCTCGAGGCGCAGCAGCTGCCCCTGAAACACGTCTGCCACACTCCCTGTTTTCGCAGCGAGGCGGGCAGTCACGGCAAGGACACCCGGGGCATGATTCGCCAGCACCAGTTCGAGAAGGTGGAGCTGGTGCAGCTGGTGCGCCCGGAGGATTCGGACCGGGCCCTGGAGGCACTCACCGGCCACGCCGAGGCGGTATTGCAGGCACTGGAGTTGCCCTACCGGGTGGTGCGGCTGTGTACCGGGGATCTGGGCTTCTCGGCGGCCTGTACCCTGGATCTGGAGGTCTGGCTGCCCAGCCAGCAGCGCTACCGGGAGATTTCCTCCTGCTCCAACTTCCGGGATTTTCAGGCTCGCCGCATGCAGGCGCGCTGGCGCAACCCGGACACCGGCAAGCCCGAGCCCCTGCATACCCTCAACGGCTCCGGCCTGGCCGCCGGGCGGGCACTGGTCGCCATCCTGGAGAACTACCAGAATGAGGACGGCTCGGTAACCATTCCCGAGGCACTTCGCCCCTGGATGGGAGGACGGGAACGCATCGGAGCACAGTGATGGATTATCTTCCGATCGCCTGGCATCTGAGAGCGCGCCAGGCACTGGTAGTGGGAGGCGGTGAAGTGGCCCTGCGCAAGGCGCGGCTGCTGCATCGCGCCGGCGCCCGGATTCGGGTGGTCGCTCCCGAGGTCGGGGATATCCTGGCGGAGCTGGTGAACGACAGCGGCGGGGAAGTGCGTCTGGAAGCCTTCGACCCGGTTCATCTCGAAAACGTGAAGCTGGCCGTGGCCGCTACGGATGACCCCCAGGTCAACGTGCAGGTTTCCCGCGAAGCCGGTCTGCGCAATGTTCCGGTCAACGTGGTGGACCATCCGGAACTTTCGTCCTTCATCTTTCCGGCCATCGTCGACCGGGATCCGGTGCTGATCAGCGTTACCTCCGGGGGCGCCTCACCGGTGCTGGCGCGCTGGGTGCGTGGACGTATCGAACAGTGGTTGCCGGCTCGCTGGGGCCGGGTGGGCGAGTTGCTGGGGCGCTACCGGCTGCGGTTACGCGAAACCCTGCCTTCTATCGCGGCGCGACGCCTGTTCTGGGAACAGCTGCTCGACAGCCCCATCGTGGAGAAGGTGCTTGCCGGCAAGGACCGCGAGGCTGAACGTCTACTGGACCAGGCCGTGGAAGCCGCCGACCTGGACAGCCTCCGCCAGGGTGAGGTGTACCTGGTGGGCACCGGCCCGGGCGACCCGGACCTGATGACCTTCCGGGCCCTGCGGCTGCTGCAGAAGGCGGACGTGGTGCTCCA
>SLJS01000042.1 GCA_007135015.1 Alcanivorax sp.
ATGGGAGTGGTTTGGTGCAATATCCGGGCTACCCAGCGACCGCCCGCGCCCCCGGCGCGAGTCGGCCCATCAGGGCGATGCGGGGAAACTTCAGAAGTTGCCCAGAAAATGCCAGCCCTCTTCGCCGAAGCGTGCACGTGTGGTCTTGTTGCCGTAACGCTGAAGCACCCTGAGAAGCTGTTCCGGCTTGAGGCCGGACCACAGGTGCCCGCATTCGACACAGCAGCAGAAGCGGTCCGCCGCGGGAATGCGCACATCGGAGCCGGTCAGGGTGAAGCGCTTGAGACCCGAAGGACGGAAAACGGGCATCAGGCCGCCGGCGATCTGGTCCAGATACCGTCCCATGACGATATGGGAGCTCCCGCAGCCCGGACACTTGTCGTTCATCTGCCGGGTGGGCGTGCATTCGCGACTGGACGATGCGGCCTTGACGGTGTGCCCGACTGTCGGCTTTTTCTTCTCCCCCGAACGCTTCTTGAGTAATGGAAACACTGTCTTTCTCCACCTGTTTGTGAGTTTCAGGCCTGTCCCTGCCCTTTGATTATCACCATAGGCAGTGAGAGCTGTGCGCACAAAGGCCAGCGGGAAAAGGTTTGTAAGCGCTGTGGGGGAAGAAGGGACAAGGGGCAAGGAGCGAGAGGGCGGCCGCAGGCCTGGCCCGGATATTGCAGCAAATGCCATGTAATTCGCGCCGCGGATGGGCGTCGTCAGGCGCGCTCGCGACTGAAACCGTAGCAGGGACTACGGTTGAAGGAGCACGTGCGCCTGACGGCGGCCAGACCAGGCGAAGTGCATGGCAAACATAAACGTCACCATAAAAAGAGTGCCTTGAACCCATCTGGAAATCCGCCATCATCGCTCTTCCCTTCGATTGCAGGAGTGGTTTGGTGCAATATCCGGGCTAGCTCTTGATCCCTGTCAGCATCGCCAGCAAATCAGCCTGTCATAATTCCTGCTCGCTTTTCGGAGGTGGGATTCATGAGTGACGAAATCGAAAAACGCAGGGCGGACCTGGAAACCAAGCGCGCGGAACTGCGCGACCGGCTCGAACGAATCAGCCTGGACTACCGAAGAGGTCTCGACCGGGATCTGGAGGAACAGGCACAGGAGCTGGAAAACGCCGATGTGCTTGACGAGATCGCCCGGGTCACCGCCGAGGAACTGGCCCGCATTGAGCAGGCCATCGAGCGTATCGAACAGGCGACGAACAGGAATCGGTGAAGCGCCCCTTCGGGGCGCGACTGCGGGCCACGGCCTACGGATATCCGGCCCGGACTTGTCCCTGCTCGCAAGGATGTCGCGAAAGGCAATCCAGAGCGGGGCCTTGCTGGAGGGTTCCCTCTCCCCTTGTGAGGGTGTCGCAAAGGGGTTTGTGGGAGCGCACCTCGGGGCGCGAAGAACCTGGCACTGTCCCGGAACCCAGGGCCTTCCCGGCCTTGCTGGAGGGTCCCCTCTCCCCGCCGTGGGAGAGGGACAGGGAGAGGGGGATCGAATTACGGGAAAGCATCAAGCCGTGCGGCTTGCGTAGCCTTCCCCCTCTCCCCAACCCCTCTCCCACCAGGGGAGAGGGGCTCTTACGACACCCTCCTTGCGGGACAGCAAGGTCTTGTCCCTTGTCCCTTGCCCCTTGCCCCTTGCTCCTTGCCCCTTGTCCCTCGCCTCAAGGCACCACCGACTCCAGCGCAAACTGGTCCTCATAGGCCTCCCGCCGGCGGATCAGGAAGGCCTCACCGCCGTCGACCATGACCTCGGCGGCCCGGTTGCGGCTGTTGTAGTTGCTCGCCATGGAGAAACCATAGGCCCCGGCGGTACGCACCGCCAGCAAATCCCCGATCTCCAGGGCAAGCGCCCGGTCCTTGCCGAGAAAGTCGCCGGTCTCGCACACCGGGCCGACAATGTCCCAGTTGCGGCACTCCGCTTCATGGGCGCGCACCGGAACGATCTCCTGCCAGGCCTCGTAGAGGCTCGGGCGCAGCAGATCGTTCATCGCCGCATCGACGATGGCGAAGTTGCGGTGCGCGGTACGCTTGAGAAACCGCACCTGGGTGACCAGGATGCCGGCGTTGCCGGCGATGGCCCGGCCGGGCTCGAGATGCACGGGCAGGCCATCGGGCAGGCGCTTGAGCAGCGCGCGCACATAGTCGGCGGGCTCCGGCGGCGTCTCGTCGTGGTAGCGCACGCCCAGACCACCGCCCAGGTCCAGATGCTCGAGCGCCATGCCGCGGTGCTGGAGCTTTTCGACCAGTTCCACCACCCGGTCGGCGGCATCCAGAAAGGGATCCACTTCGGTAAGCTGGCTGCCGATGTGGCAGGCCACGCCAACCACCCGCAGGTGCTTGTGCTCCCGGGCACGCTGGTAGAGCGCCGGCGCCTCGAGGATGTCCACGCCGAACTTGTTCTCCTTCAGGCCGGTGGAGATATAGGGATGGGTGCGCGCATCCACGTCCGGGTTCACCCGGATGGACACCGGCGCGATCATGTCCTGCTCGCCGGCAACCAGATTGAGCAGCTCCAGCTCATCAGCGGACTCCACATTGAAGCAGGACACGCCCGCGGCCAGCGCTTCCTCCATTTCATCGGCGCTCTTGCCCACGCCGGAGAAAACCACTTTCGACGGATCACCGCCGGCACGCAGCACCCGGGCCAGTTCTCCGCCGGAGACGATATCGAAGCCGGCGCCCAGCCGGGCGAGCAGATTGAGTACCGCCAGCGAGGAGTTCGCCTTGACCGCGTAGCAGATCCGGTGGGGGTGATCGCCAAACGCCTCGTCAAAGGCCCGATAGTGACGCTCCAGCGTGGCCCGGGAGTAGAGATACAGCGGCGTGCCGAACCGGTCCGCCAGTTCCGTGACGGGAAGCTCCTCGGCAAAGAGTTCGCCATTGCGATATTCGAAGTGGTCCATAAAGATGATTCCTGCTTTCCGGTGTCGCGTTCCCTTGCCGCTTTGCCCTGAGGGTGTCGCAAAAGGGGCTTGTGTCCCCTGCAGGAGTCCCTTTTCCGACACCCTCCCTGGCAGGGGACAAGCCTCAGCCCTGCCCCTCTGTATCTTCGTCACCTTCCTCTTCCGGCACCGGCCCGGGCGCCGGTATCGGCTCCGGACCTTCGCCCGGAAAATGCAGCGGCCCCTTCTGGCCACAGGCGGCGACCAGAACCAGAGCGACCACGGCGATGGCGCCTGCCGACCGGCTCATTGTTCCGCCAGGCGGCTTCGCAGCGAAGCCGCCGCCTCGCGCACCCGCTCCGGGGCCGTGCCGCCGGGATGGCTCCGCGCACTGACCGAGCCTTCCAGGGTCAGTACATCAAAAACGTCCGCCCCGATCTGATCACTGAACCGCTGCAGTGTCCCGAGATCCATCTCCCCGAGATCACGGCCGGTTTCCAGGCCGTGGGCCACCGCCTTGCCGACGATCTCGTGGGCATCGCGAAAGGCCACGCCCTTGCGCACCAGATAGTCGGCCAGGTCCGTGGCGGTGGCAAAGCCCTCGCGGGCCGCCTCGCGCATCACTTCGCGGTCCGGCTCCAGGGCGGGAATCATGTCGGCAAAGGCCCGCAGGCACCCCAGCAGGGTGTCCGCCGCATCAAACAGCGGCTCCTTGTCCTCCTGGTTGTCCTTGTTGTAGGCGAGAGGCTGGCCCTTCATCAGGGTCAGCAGACTGATCAGATCGCCGTTCACCCGCCCTGTCTTACCGCGCACCAGCTCGGGCACATCCGGGTTTTTCTTCTGCGGCATGATGGAACTGCCGGTGCAGAAACGGTCCGGAAGCGAGACAAAACCGAAACGGGCGCTGGTCCACAGCACCAGCTCCTCGCTGATCCGTGAAAGGTGCATGACACAGGTGGCGGCGAGGGCACAGAACTCGATCGCAAAGTCCCGGTCGGAAACCGCGTCCAGGGAGTTCTCGCACAGCCCCTCGAACTCCAGCAGCTCCATGGTCCGCTTGCGGTTGATCGGGTAGGTGGTGCCGGCCAGCGCCGCCGAGCCCAGCGGCATCCGGTTGACCCGGCCGCGGCAGTCCGCCAGACGCTCACGGTCCCGGCAGAGCATCTCCGCCCAGGCCAGCAGATGATGCCCCAGCGTCACCGGCTGCGCCGACTGCAGATGGGTGAAGCCAGGCATGATGGTCCCGGCTTCCCGTTCGGCCAGGTCCGCCAGGCCCTCGAGCAGACGCCGCATTTCCCCGTCGACAAGATCAATGCGCTCGCGCAGCCACAGCCGCAGGTCCGTGGCCACCTGATCATTGCGTGAACGGCCGGTATGGAGTTTCTTGCCGGTACCTCCGATCAGCTCGGTCAGCCGCGCCTCGATGTTCATGTGCACATCCTCGAGGGCCACGGACCAGCGGAATTCACCGCGCTCGATCTCGCCGCGCACCCGTTCCAGGCCGTCGATGATGGCGTCGCGCTCGGCGTCATCGAGCACACCGACTTCGGCCAGCATGGTCGCGTGGGCGATGGAGCCGGCTATGTCCTGACGGTACATGCGCCGGTCAAAATCAACACTGGCGGTAAACTCCTGTACGAAGGCGTCGGTGGACTCGCTGAAGCGCCCGCCCCAGAGCCGGTTGTCTTCCTGGTTACCCATATTCTCTTCGCTATAGCGGTCTGCCGGGCCGCGCAGTATAGCACTTCCATTGCCGCCGGAGACCGAGTGGCTGCTGGCTGGCCGGTTTGGTCAAATCACTTCAGTGGGGTATAAAGAGACAAACGGGAGGATCATGACTACCGAGAAGGAACCCCACCGGCCTTTCCTGCCCGACCTGTGCACCGCGCGCTCGGTGCTGGTGGTCGTCGTCGGCGGCCAGTTGCTGGCGTTCGTGCTGGTACTGGCGGCGGCCTACCACGAGGGCTTCAGCTACCAGCGCCTGGGGACCACTTCACTGTTCATCCAGTGGGTGGGGCTCATATCCACAGCCATACTGTGCCTGCTTCGCGAGACGATCAACCGGCTGCCCCCATCCTGGGCGGCGATAATGATCTTCGCGGTGGTGGTCCTCAACACCCTGGTGTTCAGCATCCTCGCGCGACTGCTGCTGGCCTGGGCCATGGCGGGCGTGAGTGAACCGGACATCGGCATCTGGCGACGCGAAGTGCTGATCAATGTGGCCATCGCCGCCATTATCGCCGGTGTGGTGATGCGCTATTTCTACGTACAGGAGCAGCTGCGCACCCGGGAAGAGGCGGAGCTGCAGTCGCGCATCCAGGCGCTTCAGTCCCGCATCCGCCCCCACTTCCTGTTCAACAGCATGAACACCATCTCCAACCTGATCGCCGTGGACCCGGAAACCGCCGAACAGGCAGTCGAGGACCTGTCCGGACTCTTCCGGGCGAGCCTGGCCGACAGCGAGGGCCAGACCACCCTGGACGAGGAACTTGCCCTGTGCCGGCGGTATATCCGCATCGAATCTCTCCGCATGGGCGATCGCCTGCAGGTGGACTGGGATATCCGCTGCGAGCCCGCCCGGATACCCATTCCGCTGCTGACCCTGCAGCCCCTGCTGGAAAATGCCATTTATCACGGGGTGCAGCCGCTCCCGGAAGGCGGGCGCGTATCGGTCAGCGCCCACAGCCAGGACGGGAATCTGGTGCTGGAAGTGCGCAACCCGGTACCACGGACGCCACTGACCCGGCAGAGCGGCAACCGGATGGCCCTGGACAACATACGCCATCGCCTGGCGGCCGCGCACGGCGACCGCGCACGGGTAGACGCGGACCGGGAAGGGGATGAATATAGGGTAAGGATCCGGTATCCACTGGACAGCAGCATCAAGTGAACGATGGTTCGCCATAAGAGGAAGGGCGGCTGCGGAATTACAAGGACACCAGGGAGATAACAAGAATGCGTGTTCTCGTATGCGATGACGAAAAACCGGCCCGGGACCGCCTGACCCGTCTGGCCGATGGCCTGGAAGGCGTGGACGTGGTGGGCGAGGCGGCCACCGGCCGCGAGGCCGTGCGCGAAGCCGGCGAATTGCGCCCGGAAGTGGTCCTGATGGATATCCGCATGCCGGACATGGACGGCCTGGAGGCAGCGGCCTACCTGATGGGCAGCGAACAGCCTCCGGCGGTGATCTTCTGCACCGCCTACGACGAACACGCCCTGCAGGCGTTCCGGGTCCACGCCGTCGACTACCTGCTCAAGCCCGTCAACCGCGAGGACCTGTCCACCGCCATCGCCCGCGCACGCACCCTGAACAAGGTGCAACTCGCCGCCCTGGGGCGGGAGCTGGGCGAGGAATCCGGCCGCAGGCAATACATCAGCGCCCGCACCCACAAGGGCATCGAACTGGTCCCCGTTGAGGACATCCGCTACTTCCGCGCCGACCAGAAGTACGTGACCGTGCGCTACAGCGAAGGCGAAGTGCTGATTGACGAAACCCTCAAGAACCTGGAAGACGAATTCGGCGACATGTTCGTGCGCATTCACCGTAACGCGCTGATTTCACTTAAATACCTGGAAGGCATGGAAATGGCCACTGGCGGCCAGCACCAGGTGCGCCTGCGCGGGCTCGACGAGCGCCTGACGGTCAGCCGCCGCCATGTGGCCGGCCTGCGGCGGGTGATGCAGCAGCTGTAACCAGAGAAGACCATGCTCGAGGATCCCTCTCCCCTTGTGAGGGTGTCGCAAAAGGTTTGTGGGAGCGCAGGGGGCGCGAAGAACTCAGCACCTTGCCGTAATCCGGGGCCTTCGCGGCCTTGCTGGAGGGTCCCCTCTCCCCCTGGTGAGAGTGTCGCAAAAGGGGTTGTGGGAGCGCACCCAAGGGCGCAAAACACCTGGCACGGTGCCGAATCCAGGGCCTTCGCGGCCTTACTGGAGAGTCCCCTCTCCCCGCCGCGGGAGAGGGACAGGGAGAGGGGGATCGAATTACGGGAAAGCATCAAGCAGTGCGGCGTGCGTAGCCTTCCCCCTCTCCCCAACCCCTCTCCCACGAGGAGGGTGTCGCAAAAGCCCTTCGCTGGTATGGAGGGTAAAAATTGGACTCCCTCCCCCGCGAGGGGGAGGGCCGGGGTGGGGGCGCGGCGAAGCCGCGCAAGCCCCGCAATACGCCGTTGGCCGCCTGCGGCGGCCTCCCCCTCCATACCGCTTGCGC
>SLJS01000223.1 GCA_007135015.1 Alcanivorax sp.
ATCGCTGATGCCGGACCGCTGATTGCCCTGGCGCACCTTGATCAGTGCGCCTTGCCACGACGGGATCAGGGGTCGGTGCATTCTTCCGAAAACGGTCCATGACGAGCTTGTAGGGTTCCGCGACAAGCCGGGTGTCTCCAGAATCATGACCGCCGTGGCAGCCGGCGACTTTGAGATCTGCCCGGATCCCGCAATCCCGGAGCACCTGTGGCAATCGCTGCTTGATGGGGGAGAGTGTGCTGCCATTGCCCTGGCCCTTGAACGCGGAGCCATGGTGCTGGTGGATGACCTGATGGCACGGAGGGTGGCCCGGCGACTTGGGCTCCGGGTAACCGGGACCTGTGGAATGCTCGTAGTTGGCAAAAAACACGGCCTGGTTTCCCGGGTTGGGCCTTTGCTTGAACAACTGATCCTTCGGGGCTATTTCATCTCCGACTCCCTGCGAAAGCATACGCTTCACCTGGCCGGTGAGGCCTGAATCGCCGGACCTTTCCTTTGAGAGGAGGGGCTGCGTACTTCGGGAACTGCATTGGTGCGCTCCATTATTGATTTAACATAATATACATTATACGAATAATGGGACGGGCAGAAAAATCCTTCAGGGGCTTCCGCGCCCGGGCTGACGGCACGCCCGGGTCTGGCTCGCGGGCGCCACGGCCTGGATTACTCCGTTCCCGCCACATAGGATGTGTCGGCCCGTTTACGGTAGCGAATCACAGTCCAGGGAGATTCAGGATGAACCTTGTCACCAGAGTTGTGCTTGTTCTGGCGGCGGTACTCGCCGTGGCCTTCGGGGTCTTCGTCGTCACTGCCTGGGCGCCCGACCGCCCCGTGGACGAGTTACGGGAGCGCTGGGCGCCGGAGCCGTCCCGGTTCCTGGAGATCGACGGCATGTCGGTGCATCTGCGTGACGAGGGCCTGCGGGACAATGCGGGCAACGGTTCAGCGGACAGCGGCCCGCCGATTGTGCTGCTCCACGGCACGTCCGACAGCCTTCATACCTGGAATGGCTGGGCCGAGGTGCTCGGCCGCGACCGCCGGGTGATCCGCTTTGATATGCCGGGTTTCGGGCTTACCGGACCCTTTCCCCATGACGATTACCGCATCGAGCGCTACGTGGAGTTTGTCCTGACGGTGCTCGATGAGCTGGACGTCGACAAGGCCGTGCTTGGCGGCAACTCACTGGGCGGGCGCATCGCCTGGGAAGCCGCCCATGCGGCGCCGGAGCGTGTACCCGCACTGGTTCTGGTGGCGTCGGCCGGCTATCCCGCGGACTCGTCCATGCCCATCGGTTTCCGGATGGCGCAGATTCCCCTGTTCGAGCCGCTGATGACCCGCATGCTTCCCCGGAGCATGATTCGCGCAAGCGTGCGTGACGTCTACGGAGATCCCGACCAGGTCACACCGGAGCTGGTGGACCGCTATTACGAGTTGACCCTGCGGGAGGGAAACCGGGCGGCGCTGGTGCGCCGGTTCGCGGCGGACGACATGGAAGGCGATCCAGAGCGGATTCGCGGGCTCGAGCAGCCGGCACTGGTGCTCTGGGGCGCCCGGGACCGCCTGCTGCCGCCGGAGGCGGCCGGGCGCTTTCACGAGGACCTGCCAAACAGCGAAATGACCCTCTACGAGGACCTGGGCCACGTTCCCCAGGAAGAAGCTCCGACGCGTACCGCCAACCGTGTCCGCGACTTTCTAAGCGATAAAGAGCTTTAATAAGTGGCTCCAAACTATTGATATGAATAGTTTTGTTTTGGCGGGTTCCGATTCGTCAGTGCCCGCCTCCCGCTATCGCTATCAGTAAATCGGCAGCCTCTGTATCGGGTGCGGCGGTGACCCTGCGGCCCTCAACAATAGAGCACTTTAACTTATCGCTATAACCCTTTGAATTATATTCATTCCTGCAGCCCTGTCTCGCCACTCGCCACTCGCCACTCGCCACTCGCCACTCGAGGCTCGAGGCTCGGAAGGGCCGCGCTCATTCCCCGGGAACCACCACAACATTACACCGCACGGCGGCGAGCACCTTCTCCAGGTTGGTGGTCCGCCAGATCGCCGACAGCCCCGCCGGGGCCGTCGAGCGGCCCATGACCAGATAGGCCGGTCGCTGTTCCCCGGCCAGGGCCGGCAGCTCCCGCCCCGGCGCGCCCGCGCGGACCCAGAGGGTCGGCCGGGGTTCAATGCCGGCGGACTCCAGCAGGGACTCCAGCCGCTGCTGGTGCTCCGCCCGGAGCAGTTCGCCGGGCTCTTCCAGGGTATCCAGGAAATGGCGGAGATCCTCCTCGATCCGGTGGACGTCCGGGGCGACGGTCACCACCTGCAGGGGCCGCTCAAGCCGCGCCGCCAGGGCGGCGGCATCGCGGAGGATGCGGGTGGCCAGTGTCCGGGCTTCCGGGGTTTCGCGCAGGGTCTCCACGGCGGCAAGCACGGGCCGGCGCCCTGCCCCTTCCCCCGCGCTGTGCTCCCCGGGCTGGATCAGTACCGTGTGTCGTTCGGTATTGCGGCGCAGAAAGCGGCGGATGTCACCGGAAAGCTGATTGCCGGGAAGCTCGCGCTCCATCAGGACGGTATCGCAGTCCTGTTCTCCGGCCAGCCGTGCGATCAATTCGGCGGTGCCTTCGCTGACCCACTCCAGGTGGTAGGCCGCGGCGTGCCCCCGGTGATGGAGCCCGGACATTTCGTCCTCGACGCGCTCACGTGCCCGGGCCAGCGCTCGGTGGCGCACCTGGTGACGCAGTTCCGGGGTGAGAAAGTGATAGTCGGCGCCCGCGAGAGGATTGCGCACCGGAGCGAACAGATGCAGACGGGCTTCCGGGTCCGTCAGTTCCATGGCACGCTCCAGCAGCGGCCGGTCCCGGTCCGGTTCCGCCCGGACCACGGCGAGAATGCGATTGAACATTACTGTTCCCTGGACAGGTGGGCCGTCTCGTTTGAGGGATTCTTTTCCGCCGCTGCTGCCGGGTCAAGCCCGGCATCCCCCCTGGCCCAGGAATTCGAGCGCAAAACCGCATCCCGCCGCACTTTCCTTCGCAACCACATTCGCAACCACATTCGCAACCAGAGCCACGGCATTTGGCGTGATGTTCACGGACTGGAGTTTTACATCTGTAACGCGGATTTCCCTGTTATTCACCGGCGGGCGGCCTATAATGAACGCAAGTCGTTCCAGCCACCCCGAAAATGGATCAAGGAGGGGCCGTGGTACAGCAAGTCTCCTGCAACGACTGCAGTCTCAGCTCCATCTGCCTTCCCATGGCAGTCAGCAGCTCCCAGCTCGGTGAACTCGAAGAGATCATGGAGCGCGGTCGTCCCCTGAAAAAGGGCGAGCATCTCTATCGGGCGGGCGATAACTTTGTCGCCGTGCACGCGGTACGCACCGGCGCGGTGAAGACCTATGCGCTCGCCGAGGACGGCACCGAACAGGTCACCGGTTTCTATCTTCCGGGCGAGATCCTCGGCATGGAAGGCATCAACGAGGAATGCCATCATTCCTCGGCGAAGGCGCTGGATGGTGCCACGGTCTGCGAGATTCCGTTTTCGCGCCTGGAGGACCTTTCCCAGCGCATTCCCACGCTGCAGCATCATATCCTCTCGCTCATGAGCAAGGAGTTGTGTGCGGACCGGGCGATGCACCTGCTGCTGGGCAAGAAGAGTGCCGACGACCGCCTGGCGGCCTTCCTGCTTGCACTGTCGGCGCGGCACCAGCGCCGGGGGCTGTCCGCCAGCCGGTTCCGTCTGCCCATGTCCCGCTATGATATTGCCAATTATCTGGGGCTCGCCGTGGAAACGGTGAGCCGGATCTTCACCCGTTTCCAGCAACAGGGGATACTGGAAGTCGAAGGCCGGGAGGTCGTCATCCGCGACCGCGACGCGCTGAGCGCCAACGGCCGCATTCAGGTACAGAGTGCCTGATCACCGCCCGTGGCGGCCTTTTATGACAGGAATAACGAGGCAGTATCCATGGATCCCGTACTGGTTGTACTCGACCCCGCACTGAACGCGCCCCAGCCGGCCCTCGACAAGGCCGCCCGCCTGGCCCGTCACTGGCAGGCGACACTGCTGCTTTTCGTCAATGGCTGCTCCCCTTCCCTGCTGCGCTCCGTGGGCCCGGACGATGAACGCATGGTCAAGGCCCGGATTGCCGTGGAGCACGCCTGGCAGGAACGTTTCGAGGAACTGATCGGCGAAGCCGGCCTGGATGACTGGGCCTGTGAGACCCGCTTTGTCTGGGACCGGGACGAGATGCAGGCACTGCGCGCACTGATCATGAAACGCCGTCCCCAGCTGGTGGTGGTGCGCAGCGCCGAACATCACGGCGCGCTGAGCCGCCTTTTTCTGGCCCCCAGGGACTGGCAGCTGCTGCGCAAGGCGCCCTGCAATGTACTCTGCGTGGAGGATACGCCCTGGCCGGAGACGCCGCCCGTTGTGGCCGCGGTGGACCCGGAACATGAGGATGACAACGGGCAGATGCTCCGGGGCCTCAACGGCGCCATCGTGCGACAGGCCGCCGCCCTGCAGGAGGTTCTCGATGGCGGGCTGAAACTCTGCCACGTGGTCGAGCGACCGGACGAGACCCTGATCATGATCGCCGGCGAAGCCATTCCCGGGTATCTGCGGGATGCACAGACCCAGCGGGATTTCTACCAGGGACGCCTGGAAGCGCTCTGCAGCGAGGCCAGTCTCAGCCCCGAGCAGGCACTGATCCTCGAAGGGACTCCCTCGGTGGCCCTGGCCGAGTACCAGCAGCAACAGGGGCCGCTGCTGCTGGTGCTGGGGACGGTTTCACGCAATGCAGTGGGCCGTCTGCTGCTGGGCAGTACGGCCGAGCAGATTGTCGCCCGCGCCAGCGGCGACATCCTGGCGGTCAAGGAACCGGATTTCCACTCCCCCTGGGAAGAAAACGGTTAGCCCGGATATTGCACCAAATGCCATGTAATTCGCGCCGCGGGTGGTCGTCGTCAGGCGTGCTCGCGACTGAAACCGTAGCAGGGATTACGGTTGAAGGAGCACGTGCGCCTGACGGCGGCCAGACCAAGCGAAGTGCATGGCAAACGTAAGCGTCACCATAAAAAGAGTGCCTGGAACCCTCTGAAAAGCCCTTATCGTCGCTCTTCCCTTCGATTGCAGGAGTGGTTTGGTGCAATATCCGGGTTAGCCTCTGCCCGTAGCTCGCAGCCCGCGGCCGCGCCCCTCTCCACAACAAGAGGTGCGCTCGCACCAGGCCGTGCTGGAATCCGGGGTGTTCGCGCTGCAAGCAGCGCTGCTGCAGGTGCCATGGCTCGTTCCTCTGACCACCGACTACCGACCGCCACGCCCCGCAGGGGCGTTTCTCGCCACTCGCCACCCGCCACTGCGCGCCCCAAAGGGGCGCGCCAACCGCTATCTGAATTCCGGCTCCTCCCACCACGGATAGCCCGGAGGCAGGTCCGTTGCCGGTGAAAGCGTGAATCGCGCCGGGCGCTTTTCCACGAAGGACATTACGCCCTCCTTTGCATCTTCGGAACGGCCGGTCCAGTAGAGCGCGCGGGTCTCTGCTTCGTGGGCGGCCATGGGGTGCGTCTCGCCGGACATGTGCCAGAGCATCTGTCGGCAGATTGCCACGGACACCGCCGAGGTGTTGTCCGCGATTTCCCGGGCCAGTTTCCGGGCCTCGTCCATCAGTTCTCCGGCCGGGTGAAGCGAGCGGATCAGCCCGGCCTCCAGGCCTTCCCGGGCGGGAAAGACACGCCCGCTGAGTACCCATTCCAGGCTCTGCGGCAGCCCCACCACCTTCGGCAGCAGCCAGCTCGCCGCACCGTCGGTGACAATGCCCCGCCGGCAGAAGACAAAGCCGATCTTCGCGTCCTCGGCGGCGATGCGGATATCCATGGGCAGCATCATGGTGGCGCCCACGCCCACCGCCGGGCCGTTGATCACCCCGATCAGGGGCTTGCGGCTGTTATAGAAACGCAGGGTCACCTTGCCGCCGGTATCGCGAAGCGCGTTCCAGTCGGGCTCTTGACCACCATCCGGCTGGTTGAAGGTGTCGGCGCCCTTTTCCAGATCCGCGCCGGCGCAGAAGGCCCGGCCCTCGCCGGTGAGCAGGATCACCCGGATGCTGTCATCCTGCTCGGCGTGGTCCATGGCCTCGACCAGTTCCCGGGCCATGGTGTCGGTGAAGGCGTTGAGACGGTCCGGGCGGTTGAGCGAAAGGGTCAGAATGCCGTCGTCGACCCGGTAGCGAAGGGTTTCAAATTCCATGGGAAGGGTTTCTCCTGTTCAGGCGGCGCCGGCGGCCTTTTCCGCACGCCGGAAAACCGGCCTGTCGGCGGTGGATTCCTCGGGGCAGTACCAGTAGCCGGCCTCGGAGAACTCCGCGAGTTTCTCCGGACGGGTTACGCGATTGCGCAGGACCCAGGCGGCCATGATGCCGCGTGCTTTCTTGGCGTAAAAACTGATGATCTTGTAGCGGCCGTTCTTTTCGTCCTGGAAGACGGGCGAAACGACCCGGGCGTCCAGCCGGGCAGTATCCACCGCCTTGAAGTATTCCCCGGAGGCCAGGTTCAGCAGGGTGTCCGTGCCTGCCTCGCGCATGTCCCGGGCCAGTTGGCGCGTGACGGGCTCGCGCCATAACGCATACAGGTCGGCGCCGGCCTCGTTTTCCAGCGGTGTGCCCATTTCCAGACGGTAGGGCTGCATCAGGTCCTGCGGGCGCAGCACGCCGTAGAGGCCGGACAGGATACGAAAACGTTTCGTGGCTTCGGCCAGGTCTTCCCCGGAGAAGTTTTCCACGCCCAGGCCCGCATAGACATCGCCCCGGAAGGCGAACACGGCCGGGCGCGCGTTCTTGCGGGTAAAGGGACGTTCCCATTGCTGATAGCGCCCGGCGTTGAGCTCGGCGATGCGGTCGCTGACACCCATGAGCGAAGCCAGCCGTGCCGGGGTCATCCCGCGAAGCTGCGCCACCAGTTTTTCGCTCCGGGCAAGCATGCGCGGCTGTGTGGCCTTCATTCCCTTGAGCTCGGGAAGCTCCGTTTCGTAGTCGAGCTTCTTGGCAGGCGAGACAACAATCAGCATTATGGGCCCTCCGATTCGATCCCGTGGCATTATAGAGAGCCGTTGCCGCGGTTGTCTGCAAGGAAACCCCAATGATCCGTGCATTGGTAATCATCGTTGCCCTGGCCTCCATCGCCGTGGTGCTCTGGTCGAGCTGGCGGCTGGACCGGCGTCTTTTTGCCGGTGCCCTGGTGCTGGTGATCATCGGGGGCACCCTCTTCGGCATCGGTGTCTGGCAGAGCACGGAGGAGGAATGGCGGGAGCTGGACACGCAACAGCTGAGCCTGGAGATTACCGGAGCCCGGGGAATGGAAGCGGGCATCCGGTTGCAGGGCAGGATCGAGAACCATTCCGGTCAAGGCCTTTCGCGCATTCAGGCACAGGTCGAGCGCCTGGACTGTCGTAATGGGAACGACTGCCGGGTGGTGGCCCGGGCGCCGCTGGAGTTACGCGAGCATGTGGCCTCCGGCGGCACGCAGCGCTGGGCGGCGATGATCCGGATGCCCTCGAGCGCTCTGGAAGACGGAAATGACTGGGCTGTTCACATGGAACAGGCCCTGGGCTACACAGGGCGCGAAGGCGAGCGTCTGGACCGCCTGTAGCCGGTCACAAGGCCGGCCGACCTCCGGCAGGGTTGGCCGCGGTCGGGTTTGCGGTCACAATGCCGCCGATTGCGGCTTCCAGGAGAGCGGATGAGCGCCCTGATCCCCGGCAAACCGGCGCCCCTGGTGCCCGGCGTATGGCGTGTGCTGGCGCTGAATCCGGGCATGATGACCGGACCCGGCACGAACAGTTACCTGATCGGGCGGGACAGCCTCGTACTGCTTGACCCCGGCCCCGCCGACAGCCGCCATGTGGACAACCTGCTGGCCGCGGCCGAGCAGATCGGCGCGCCCATCGAACGGGTGCTGGTGACCCATACCCACCGGGATCACTCCCCGGCCGCCCATGAAGTGGCCGAGCGGCTGAATGTGACGCTGACCGGGCCAACGGCGCCGGATGACGGGCTCCAGGACGAGCGCTGGCAGCCGGATGAACCGGTCACCGATGGCGCACGCATTGATGCCGGGGGGCTGACGCTGCGCGCCATTGCCACGCCGGGACACGTGGACAACCATTTCTGCTATCTGCTCGAATCGGAGCGCATGCTGTTCAGCGGCGATCACCTGATCCATGGGTCCACGGTCGTCATCGCGCCCCCCTCCGGGTCCATGAGTGCCTATATCGCGTCGCTTTACCGCCTGCTGGATGAATCCATGACACTGATGGCGCCCGGACACGGCGAGCTGATCCGGGAGCCCGAAGAATATGTGCGCCACACGATCGCGCACCGGGAGAAGCGCGAACAGAAGGTACTGGACGCGCTACGGGCGGCCCGACCACCGGTGAGTGCGAAAGAGCTGGTCGGCGAGGTCTACCGGGATGTGCCCGCCTTTCTCCACGGGGTGGCCACGCTCTCGCTGGAGGCGCACCTGATCAAGCTGGGCGAGGAGGGCCTGGCGGAGGCGGCAGATGATGGCTGGCGAGCCTGCTGAGTTTTCACCCGCAGCTGCGCGCTTGCGGATCGATGATGATCTGGAACTGCTGTACTGGCAGCCACTGCTGCCGGCGGAACGAGCCGAGCGGATTTTCCGGGAACTCCTGGATGCCCTGCCCTGGCAGCAACCCTCGGTGCGGATCTTCGGAAAGCGCCATCCTGTTCCCCGCCTGCAGAGCTGGCACGGTGACCCGGAGGCCGAGTATCGATACTCGGGAATGACCCTGACACCCGAGCCGTGGACCCCCGCCCTGGAAAGGGTCCGCGAAGCGGTGAGCCGGGTGACGGGGACGTCCTTCAACAGTGTGCTGGCCAATCTCTATCGGGACGGTTTGCACACCATGGGCTGGCATGCCGACGACGAGCCGGAGCTGGGCCCGGACCCGGAGGTCGCTTCGGTCTCGCTGGGTACGGCGCGGGACCTGGCCCTGCGCCGGCGCGGCACCTCGCGCACCCACAGCACCCTGCGCCTGGAGCATAACAGTCTTTTGTGGATGCCGGCGGGCATGCAGCGGGACTGGCAACACGCCCTGCCCCGGCGCAAGCGTGCCGCCGGGCCCCGGATCAACCTGACATTCCGACGAATCGGGGCAGATTCCCGTTGAGCTGCGCTGCATGCTCCCTGCATTCCCCCGGAAACTCCCCGGACGGACAAGAGTCCAAACAATGAGTAAATGACAAGGGAGCCGGATCTTGGCACCCTATGAATATCTCTGGACAGGCGTAAATCACTCATGATGCTGGCAAAAAGCTCCCCCCTGCGCGTACTGCTGTTTGCCCTGCTGCTGGCCGGCGGCGGACTCTATCTCAGTGGCATGCTTTCATCTCCCGCCTCCGCGGTCAGTGAACTCGAGCCGGTGGAGGGAGGACTGGAGCCCGAAGCCGAACACCGCAAGGCGGCCCGGGCCGTGGTCAAGCAACTGCAGAACCATTACCGGCAGTTGCGCATTGATGATGATATCTCCGGACAGGTGCTGGATCGTTATCTCAAGGATCTGGACCCGAACCGGATTCATTTTACCCGCGAAGACGTCGACGACTTTGATGGGCTCCGCGATGAACTGGCCGACCGGCTTCGCCAGGGAGACCTGGAAGCGGGCTTCCGTATCTTCAACATCCAGCGCCGCCGCGCCGCGGACCGCCTGGAATACAAGCTCGGCCGTCTGGAAGAAGGCCTGGACAACATGGATTTCAGCACCGATGCGCAGGTCACGCTGGATCGGTCCGAGGCGCCCTGGGCGGAGGATGAGGGCGGCCTGCGTGAACTCTGGGACCAGCGCCTGAAGAACGCCGTACTGGCCATGCGCCTGGATGGCGTGGAGGACGAGGAAATTGCCGAGCGGCTCGAGCGCCGCTTCCATGGCCAGGGCAAGCGCATCAGCCAGAGTAATGCCGAGGACGCCTTCCAGGCCTACATGAACGCGCTGACCCGCACCTTTGATCCGCACACGGCCTATTTCACCCCGCGTCGTTCCGAGAACTTCAATATCAGCATGAGCCGTTCGCTGGAGGGCATAGGGGCTGTACTCAAGAGCGAGGACGAGTACGTCCAGGTGGTACGGCTGGTCCCCGGCGGCCCCGCCGCCCAGCAGGGCCAGCTGCAGCCGGCGGACCGCATTGTCGGCGTTGCCCAGGAAGACGAGGAGATGGTCAATGTGATCGGCTGGCGGCTGGACGAGGTGGTCGACCGCATTCGCGGACCCAAGGGCAGTGAGGTAACCCTGGAGGTGATTCCCTCGGCAAGCGCCAGCGAGCACTCCACCCGGGAGATCACCATTACCCGCAACGAGGTGGAGCTGGAGGACCAGCGCGCCAGCAGGGAGATCATCGAGGTACCCGGAAAGGATGGGGAGACGCAGCGTCTGGGCGTGATCACGGTTCCCGGCTTCTACATGGACTTCGAGGCGTACCGGCGCGGCGACCCGGACTACACCAGCACGACCCGGGATGTGGCCAGGTTGCTCTCGGAGCTGCAGGAAGAGGGAATCGACGGGCTGATGGTGGATCTGCGCAATAACGGCGGCGGCTCCCTGCACGAGGCCACGCAGCTGGTTTCGCTGTTCATCAGTGACGGGCCGGCGGTGCAGGTGCGCGACTACCGCGGTCGTGTCCAGGTAGAGGAAGACAGCTTCCCCGGCATGCTCTACGACGGGCCCATGGCGGTGCTGGTCAATCGCTTCAGCGCCTCGGCCTCGGAGATCTTTGCCGGCGCCATGCAGGATTATGGCCGCGCTCTGGTGGTCGGTGACGACACCTATGGCAAGGGCACCGTACAGACCATGCTGCCGCTGAACCATGGTCAGCTGAAGATCACTCAGGCCAAGTTCTACCGGGTGTCGGGGGCAAGCAATCAGCACATGGGCGTGGTTCCGGACATCCGCTTTCCCTATCTGGTGGACAAGGAGCAGATTGGTGAAAGCGCTTTGCCCAATGCCCTGCCCTGGGACCAGATTGATGCGGTGAATTACCAGCGCATGTTCGACCCCGCGCCCCTGTTGCCCTCTCTTCGCCAGCGTCATGAGGATCGCATCAGCGAGCATCCGGAGTTCGTGTATGTCCGTGAACAGCTTTCGCTGCTCGAAGAACGCCGTGATCGCAAGACCGCTTCGCTGAACGAGGAGCAACGCAGGAAACAGGAGCGGGACTGGGAGCAGCGCCGGCTGGAGGTCGAAAATGACCGTCGCCGGGCGCTGGGCAAGGAGCCCGTGGAAAGCGTCAGTGAACTCGAGCCCGTCCGTTTCGGCGGGCCTGAGCCAGGTCTCGAGGAAGACGAAGAACAGGAACGGGAGAAAGACCCCTATATCATGGAAACCGGCGCCATCCTGGGAGACATGATCACCATGCTCCACAAGCAGAAAATGGCTGCCAGCAAGGAATAGCACAGCTTTCAGGTGATCCGGGTGTGCAGGCTGGAGGCCGTAACCCGGGGCCCTTGCGGCCTTGCTGGAGGGTCCCCTCTCCCCGCCGTGGGAGAGGGACAGGGAGAGGGGGGTCGAACTCCGGGAAAGCATCAAACAGTGCGGCTTGCGTAGCCTTCCCCCTCTCCCCAAGCCCTCTCCCACCAGGAGGGTGTCGACGAGGGTTTTTACGACCCCCTCACCAGGGGAGAGGGGCTTTTACGACATCCTCCGAGGGGGGGAAGAGGTTTAGAGGGGGAGAGGAGACTCTCCCGTCCGCTCGTGTTCTGAATTCCCCTTTTACTTTTACACCGGCAGTAGCGTTGCCCGCAGCGCCAGGGACTTCTGGCGGGATTTTGTACCACCGGCCGCGCTTGCCCACCTCTGGTTGAAAAATCACCAGCCATCCGCAATCCGGTAGCTGCCAGACAGCCGGACTTCCGGTATAGTGTGCCGCCCTGCGGGGGCGGCGTGCCGCACCGATTGCGTATTACGGGGAGTCCTGCATGTCCCGAAAGACCGTCAAGCGTGTCAAGACCGGCTCTTTTGAACGGCGCTTTTCCATGGCCCGGGCCGGCCTGCTCGCCGGCGCGCGCTACGCGACCTTCACCGCGGGCACTTTCTTTTCACCCGCCGCCGACCGTGCGGCGCGGCGCAAGCGCATTCTCTCGAAACAGGCCCGGGATCTGGTCCGGGAACTGGGCTCGTTGAAGGGCTCGGTGGTCAAGGTGGGCCAGATGATGGCGCTTTTCGGCGAGCACTTCCTGCCCGAGGAGGTCACCGAGGCCCTGCACAGCCTGGAGAACCAGACCACGGCCCTGGACTGGCCGGCCATCGAGCAGGAACTGCGCCGGGAGCTCGGCGAGCTGAAAATGGCCGAACTGGAGATCGAGCGCGAGCCCCTGGGGGCTGCCTCGCTGGGTCAGGTTCACAAGGCTGTCCGCCGCAGCGACGGCCAGGAGCTGTGTCTGAAGATCCAGTATCCGGGGGTGGCCGACGCCATCGACTCGGACATGCGCGCGATTGTGCAGATGCTGCGTTTCAGTCGCATGATCTCCATTACCGAGGAGTTCAATCAGTGGCTGGATGAGGTGCGCGAGATGCTGGCCCGCGAGGTCGACTACGACCTGGAAGCCTATACGACCCGGTATTTCCGCACACTGCTGCAGGAGGACGCCCGCTTTGTGGTCCCGGATGTGATCACCGAGTACTCCACCAACAATGTGCTCTGCACCACTTTTGAACACGGCGTGCATGTGAACGACCCCTCGGTGATGGAGCTTTCCCAGCAAAGGCGGGATTTCATCGGCCGCGCCATCATGGAACTGTGCTGCCGGGAGGTCTTCGAGTGGAACAAGATGCAGACCGACCCGAATTTCGGCAACTATCTGCTGCGTCTGGGGGATTCGCCGGAGGAGGACCGGATCGTGCTGCTGGATTTTGGCGCCATCCGGGACTTCGAGCATGAAACCCTGGGGCCCGGGCGCGAGATGATCCGGGGGGCCTGGCACCATGACACCGGACGGCTGCTCCGCGCGGTGGATGCGCTGGGCTTCATGCAGGATGTGCCGCGCAGACTGCATGACGACTTCGCACAGCTGTGTTTCGAGGCCATCGAGGTGTTGCAGGACCCGGACCGCTACCCTCCTCCGCCGGAGGTGGTCAATGAGCGGGGGGAATACCTCTGGGGCGAGAGCGATCTGCCCAATCGGATCATGTCCCGGGCCAGCCGCAACGCCCTGTCGGTGCATTTCGACGTGCCGCCGAAGGAGTTCATTTTCCTTGCCCGCAAGCTTCTGGGCGCCTACACATTTCTTCATGTCATCAATGCCCGGGTGCGGGGCAACACCATTCTCGAGCCCTTTATCGGCATGAATGAGCAGGACGACCGGGAACTGGTGGAACGCCTGGCAGGCGAAAACCGGAGGAAATCCTGACGGATCCGGTCATAAATTGACCTTTTGGCCTGCGTGGATGGGCCGCGGTATTTGCCAATCCACCGCTGTGCCAATATGGTTAGCACCCTGCCCGCCGGCCGCCACGGAAAACCGGATGGTTTCCGCGGCCGGGGCCGGACAGGAGACCGCAACCTTCGCCCGGAGACCGTGAATGCTTGCGGTCATGGGTGGACAGCCGGAGCGCAAGCCCGGCCTACAGAGCCGACGGGGGGATCCCTTCTCGCCTGTCGACGCACAAACAGCAGGGGGTATTGCAGGTGATTATCGGAGTGCCCCGGGAGATTGCTCCCGGCGAGAAACGAGTCGCGTTGACGCCCGCCAATGTCACGGCGCTGCTGAAGACCGAGGGTCTCGAGATCCTGGTGGAGAAGCAGGCCGGCCTGCAGGCCGGTTTCAGGGACAGCGCCTATGAAGAGGCCGGCGCCACGCTGACAGATCGTGACACCGTGTTTACCAAGGGTGAGGTGATCCTTCAGGTCCAGACACCAGGGGTCAATACCACTGGCGGTGACGAGGACATGGCACGGCTGAAGAAGGGTCAGATGCTGATCGGCATGATGGACCCGCTTGCCAATCCCTCCTTCACATCGAAGCTGGCGGAAGCCGGGGTAAACGGCGTTGCGCTGGAACTGGTGCCGCGGATTACCCGGGCCCAGGCCATGGACGTGCTCTCCTCCATGGGCATGCTGGCCGGCTACAAGAGCGTGTTGTTGGCCGCCGTGGACGCCAACCGCATGTTTCCCATGAACATGACCGCCGCCGGGACCCTCAATGCCGCGCGCGTGCTGGTCATGGGCGCGGGCGTGGCGGGGTTGCAGGCCTGCGCCACCGCCAAGCGGCTGGGCGCGCGGGTGGAAGCCTATGATGTGCGCCCGGCCGCCCGCGAGCAGATCCTGTCGGTCGGTGCCAAACCCGTGGAGCTGGACCTGGATACCGGCGAGGCCGAAGGCGCGGGCGGCTACGCCAAGGCCCAGGGCGAGGACTTTCTCAAGCGCCAGCGTGAGCTGATGACCGAAGTAGTCGCGGAGATGGACGTGGTCATTACCACCGCTGCGGTCCCCGGTGCGAAATCCCCGATCCTGGTCACCGCCGACATGGTCAAGGCCATGAAACCCGGCTCGGTGATCGTGGACCTGGCCGCCGAACGCGGTGGCAACTGCGAGCTTACTCGCTCGGGAGAGACGGTGAGCGAGCACGATGTAACCATCATCGGTCCCGAAAACGTGCCCTCCTCGCTTTCCCATCATGCCAGCCAGATGTTCGGCAAGAACATGGAAAACCTTCTGGGGCTGCTCATCGATGAGCAGGGTGCGCTCAAGCTCGATCTGGAGGATCAGATCATCGAGGACACTCTGGTGGCCCACGAAGGCAAGGTGCCGCACACGAAGATGCGAGAACTGCTGAATCTGCCGCCGCTGGACAAGCCGGCCGGTGGTGATGATTCCGACAAGCCCGCCTGAACGGAGAACCCGTCATGGACTTTGTAGCATTGCTTACCCTTTTCGTTCTGGCCGTCTTCCTCGGTTTTGAACTGATCTCCAAGGTGCCTCCGACACTTCATACCCCGCTGATGTCGGGCTCGAACGCCATCTCCGGCATCACCATCGTGGGTGCCTTGCTGGCCGCCGGTTATCACGGTGAAGGCAACGAAATCGTGCGTGTTTTCGGTTTCATTGCCGTGGTACTTGCGACAATCAACGTGGTTGGCGGCTTCATGGTCACCAACCGGATGCTGGGCATGTTCAAGAGGAAGTAATCATCATGCAGCTTAGTCAGGAATGGATTGATATTGCCTATCTGATGGCCGCTTCCATGTTCGTGCTCGGCATCAAGGGCCTGGCGCGTCCGAAGACCGCACGCCGCGGCAACCTGATTGCCGCGGCCGGCATGGCGATCGCCGCGGTGGCCACCCTGCTCCACCGGGATATCGTCTCCTACGAGGTAATCATCGCCGGCGTGATTATCGGCGCCATCGTCGGTGCGGTGCTTGCCATCAAGGTGCAGATGACCGCCATGCCCCAGATGGTGGCATTGCTCAACGGCTTTGGCGGCGGCGCTTCGTTCACGGTGGCCTCGGCCCAGTACTTCCAGGGGCTGGGTGCGGCAGAGCCCATGGCCACCATCCCCATGATCGCCTCCGGCATGGCGATCCTGATCGGCACGGTCACACTCACCGGCTCGATGGTGGCTTTTTCAAAGCTTCAGGAGATCATCTCCGGCCAGCCCATGGGCTTCCCCGGAATGAAATTCGTCAACGCCCTGCTGCTGGGTTCCGCCGTCGTGTGCATCGGCTATCTCGTCCACGACCCCTCCCAGACCGGCTTCTTCTGGGTCCTGGCGGTCCTGGCCGCCCTGCTGGGGCTGCTGTTGGTATTGCCCATCGGCGGCGCCGACATGCCCGTGGTCATTGCCCTGCTGAACTCCTACTCCGGGGTCGCCGCAGCGGCGGCCGGGTTCGTGATGAACAACAGCGCGCTGATCATTACCGGCTCGCTGGTCGGTGCCTCCGGGCTGATCCTGACCAATATCATGTGCAAGGCCATGAACCGGTCGCTGACCAATGTGCTGTTCGGTGTCATGGCCGAAGGCGGCGAGAAGATGGATGCCGACGAGGTCTACGAAGGCAAGATCCGCTCTGCATCGCCGGACGAAGTGGGCATGATCCTGGAGACCGCCAAGCGCGTGGTGGTGGTGCCCGGTTTCGGGCTGGCCATGGCCCAGGCCCAGCACGCTGTACGCGAACTGGCCGACACCCTTGACGGCATGGGGGTGGAGGTGGAATACGGCATTCACCCGGTGGCGGGCCGCATGCCCGGCCATATGAACGTACTCCTGGCAGAAGCCGAAGTGCCCTATGACAAGCTCAAGGACATGGACGCGATCAACCCCACCTTCGAGGAAACGGATGTGGTGATCGTCATCGGCGCCAACGACGTGACCAACCCGCTTGCCAGGGAAGACAAGGGCAGCCCCATCTACGGCATGCCGATCCTGAATGTGGACAAGGCCCGTACCGTGGTGGTGGTCAAACGCTCGCTGAGCCCCGGATTCGCCGGCCTGCCCAATCCGCTCTTTGCCAAGGACAATACGCTGATGCTCTTCGGCGACGGCAAGCAGGCGATCCTGGATATCAGCACATCGCTGAAGGATAGTTGAGGAAAGGGGCCGAAAGGCCCCTGAGGGACAAGGGGCAAGGAGCAAGGAGCAAGGGACAAGGAGCAAGGTGGAGCAGGCGCCAGCCTTCTTTATTGGTGGTCTGTCTTCCGGTATGGTGCCCTTTTTCGGCTCGGACTACGAACCGCCTTGTCCCTTGCCTCTTGTTCCTTGCACCTCAGCCGCAAAGCCCTGCAATGAGCACCTGCGGTGCTCCGCAAATCCGCAGCCCGTGCTCGTAGATCCTGTCAATACCGAACCACCAGCCCCACACTCAGCTCGCTGTCCGTGCTGTCCACACCGGCTGGTCGTTCCGAGTTGTAACGCAGGATGTGACTCACGCGCAGCGAGATGCGGTCATTGATCATGGTGGTCAATGTGGTGGCCGCCCGTGCCTGGGTGGAGTCGTCCTCGTACTGGGCCCGGATATCCTCGCGGAAGTTGGTGGTTTCGGTAAAGCGAAGGCTGTAGTGAATGCCGGCCTGGAGAATCGGGTTATTGTCTTCCCGGCTTTCACCTTCGGGCTGATTGCCCTCCTCGAAACGTCGCCAACGATAACCGGGGCCGATCTCCGCATCCAGCTTCTGCCGGGGAGTGCTCACGAGACGGCGACCATAACCCAGTGCGTAGCTGGCTTCATAGTCGAAACCGGAGAAGTGGTCCCGTTCAGCGGAGATTTCGTTGAAGATGTA
This sequence comes from Alcanivorax sp., assembly GCA_007135015.1. Classification (GTDB taxonomy): domain Bacteria; phylum Pseudomonadota; class Gammaproteobacteria; order Pseudomonadales; family Alcanivoracaceae; genus SLJS01. The sequence goes on from SLJS01000223.1 coordinate 17,270, forward strand.
ATTGGCCTCCCCGAACTTGCGGTCCAGCTTGTAGGAACCGGTGTAACGCTCTGCCGAACGCTGATAGCTCTCGTCCGGGGTCGGTCTGCTCCGTTCCCCTACCGCTTCCAGATGAGCAATGTGGCGCCAGCGATCGGTTTCCCGCTCCGCATCGTTAAGAAAGCGGAAACGATCCGAGTTGGTGTTGCCGCGTTTCATGGAGTAGGAAAACTCCGCCGAACCCCGCCAGGTCTCATCAGGCGGAGCCTCCTCTTCCTCTTCCTCCTCTTCGATCATCAGCTCGCGGGCCTGGCGATCCGCCACCCGCTCGAGATCGGAGAGTTCCACATCCTTGTAGATAGCGGGCTGGGCACTCAGTGAGCCCGCCATGCTCGCACAGACTGCGGCGAGGACTGTTCTGCGCATAAAAGTACCTCGAAGGGGTCTCAGGCCTTCACTTCAGGCCCGGTTGTACAGGTGAATATCTCTCTGCGGAAAGGGAATGACAATCCCTTCCTCGTCGAAGCGCCGCTTGACCTTTTCGGTGGTGTCCCAGAAGAACGGCCAGTAATCGGCGCTGTTGACCCAGGGGCGTACCAGAAGGTTCACGGAGCTGTCTCCAAGCTCGGAGACAGCAATGAGGGGCGCGGGCTCTGGCAGCACGCGCTCATCCTCACTGAGAATATCGTTCAGGACATTGCGGACCCTGCTCAGATCGGCGTCGTAGCTCACGCCAAATACCATATCAACCCGCCGGGTTGGCATGGCTGAAAAATTTGTAATATTACCATTGAGGATACTGCCGTTTGGGACGGTGATTTCCTTGTTGTCCGGGGTACCCATGATGGTGGCATGGATTCGGATCTCCCGGACCGTGCCCATGATTCCGCCAGCCTCGACGAAGTCCCCCGCCCGGAACGGCCGGAAGAGAACCAGCATCACACCGGCGGCGAAATTTCCCAGCGAGTCCTTGAGGGCAAAACCGACTGCCAGACCGGCGGCACCAAGGATCGCAATGATCGAGGTGGTCTGCACGCCGAGCTGGTCCAGCACCGCCACCACGACCACGATGAGCAGCACGACATGAATGATATTGGCCAGAAAACGCGAGACCGTGCCGTCGAGACGCCTGTCGAGCATCCGTTCGAACAGGCGCGAAAGCCTTCCGGCCACCCATTTACCCAGTAGAAAGATCACCAGGGCGGCGACCAGGCTGATTCCCCAGGGAATCAGCCAGGTTTCCAGCAGGTTGTCCAGATCCATTTATGTACTCCTTATGACATGAGCAGGACATCGCGGTCCCGCGCATAGAACCACGGCAGAGGACCACCGAGTGAATGGCGGCGACAGGCGTCCGTTCGCAGGCACTCGAGTCCGTAGACCCCAGGCTTCCGTTTGCTTCAAAAAAGCGATAATGACGCGCACGAAGTGGAAAACAGGTGAAGAGTGGCCCAATCTGACCGATTTCTCGCAGTACCCCACCGCTGACCGTCCCGGCTTCCCAAGCCCCGGCTTGTGCACCTGGCCACGCTATCTTCCCGAAAAATAATGACAAATTGTACCACCCGAGTACAGGAAGACAGCTCGATTCTTTGGGAAAAGCGCTTCTGGTAGGTATACTGCGCACCCTTTCAGGAAATAGCGGAGGTCTATCCACATGTCGCAGTCGGTACGCGATCAACTCAATGCCCTGCTCGCCGAGCGGATCCTGGTACTGGATGGGGGCATGGGAACCATGATCCAGAACCGGGCATTCAGCGAAGAAGAGTTCCGGGCGGAGCGCTTCAAGGACTGGCACTGCGACCTGAAGGGCAATAACGACCTCCTGTGCATCACCCAGGCCGACGAGATCAAGGCGCTGCATCGCGCCTACATGGAAGCCGGCGCCGACATCATCGAGACCAACTCGTTCAACTCGACCCGCATCGCCATGGCGGACTACGACATGCAGGAGCTGGCCCGCGAGATCAATGTGGCCGCCGCCCGCGTGGCCCGGGAAGCCGCTGACGAGATGACCCGGGAGACCCCGGACAAGCCCAGGTTCGTCACCGGGGTGCTCGGCCCGACCAACCGCACGGCAAGCATCAGCCCGGACGTGAATGACCCCGGCTACCGCAACGTCAATTTCGATGAACTGGTGGAAGCCTATACGGAGTCCATTGACGGGCTCATCGAGGGCGGCGTGGACCTGCTGCTGCTCGAAACCATCTTCGACACGCTCAACGCCAAGGCCGCGGTCTTCGCGGTGGAAAAATACAAGGCGGACCACAATATCGATATTCCGGTGATGATCTCCGGGACCATCACCGACGCATCCGGACGTACACTCACCGGCCAGACCAACGAGGCGTTCTACAATTCCCTGCGTCACGCCAATCCGATCACCTTCGGGCTGAACTGCGCGCTGGGCGCCGAGGAGCTGCGCCCTTACGTGTCGGAGCTTTCCGAGATCAGCGAGTTTGCGGTCTCGGCGCACCCCAACGCCGGGCTCCCCAATGAAATGGGCGAGTACGATCAGTCCCCGGAACAGATGGCGGTCCATATCCGCGAGTGGGCGGAAAAGGGCTTTCTGAACCTGATCGGCGGCTGTTGCGGCACCACGCCGGAGCATATCCGGGCCCTTGCCGAAGCCGTCGAGGGCAAGGCGCCGCGCAGCATTCCCGAACCCGGCTCTGCTACCCGGCTTTCCGGACTGGAGCCGCTGAACATTGATGACGATTCGCTGTTCGTCAATATTGGCGAGCGCACCAATGTCACCGGTTCGAAGAAGTTCCTGCGCCTGATCCAGAACGACGACTATGACACGGCCCTGGAAGTGGCCCGCCAGCAGGTGGAAAACGGTGCTCAGGTCATCGACGTGAACATGGACGAGGGCATGCTCGATGCCGCCGAGTGTCTGGTGAAGTTCCTCAACCTCGTGGCCGCCGAGCCGGACATTGCCCGGGTGCCGGTCATGATCGACTCCTCGCGCTTCGAGGCTATCGAGCAAGGGCTCAAGTGTGTGCAGGGCAAGGGGGTGGTCAACTCCATCTCCCTGAAGGAAGGGGAAGAGGACTTCCTGAAGAAGGCCGAGCTGATCCGCCGCTATGGCGCCGCAGTGGTGATCATGGCCTTTGACGAGGAGGCTCAGGCCGACACTCGCGAGCGCATGTACAGCATCTGTGAGCGCGCCTACAACCTGCTGCGCGAAAAGCTCGACTTCCCGCCCGAGGACATCATCTTCGATGCCAATATCTTCCCCGTGGCCACGGGCATGGAAGAGCACAATAACAATGCCGTGAATTTCATCGGCGCTGTCAGCGACATCAAGAAGAATCTGCCCGGAGCCAGAACCTCCGGTGGGCTGTCCAACGTGAGCTTCTCGTTCCGGGGCAACGAGCCGGTCCGTGAAGCCATCCATGCCGTGTTCCTGTATCACGCCATCAAGGCGGGCCTGGACATGGCCATCGTCAATGCCGGGCAGCTCGGCATCTATGACGACATCCCGGCGGAACTGCGGGAGCTGGTCGAGGACGTGGTCCTCAACCGTAGTGACGAGGCTACCGAGCGCCTGCTGGAAAAGGCTGAGGAATACAAGGGCCAGGCCGGCAAGAAGGGCCTGGAGCAGGATCTTGCCTGGCGCGAATGGGAAGTGGCAAAGCGCCTGGAGCACTCCCTGGTCAAGGGCATTGCCGACTATGTGGAAGATGATGTGGAAGAGGCCCGGCAGACGGTCGAACGTCCCCTGCACGTGATCGAAGGCCCGCTGATGGACGGCATGAACGTGGTGGGCGACCTCTTCGGCGAGGGCAAGATGTTCCTGCCCCAGGTGGTCAAGTCCGCCCGCGTAATGAAGAAGGCGGTGGCCTATCTCCTGCCCTACATGGAAGAGGAAAAGCGCCGGCTCGGCACCGAGGACGAATCCTACGGCACGGTGATCATGGCCACTGTGAAAGGCGATGTGCACGATATCGGCAAGAACATCGTGGGCGTGGTGATGCAGTGCAACGGCTACGACGTGATCGATCTGGGCGTGATGATCCCCGCCGAGGATATCCTGAAGGCAGCGAAGGACCACAACGCGGACATGATCGGCCTGTCGGGGCTTATCACCCCTTCACTGGACGAGATGGTGAACGTGGCGAAGGAGATGGAGCGCCAGGGCTACACCATCCCGCTGCTGATCGGCGGGGCGACCACCAGCCGCATCCACACCGCGGTAAAGATCGATCCGGCCTACCACCAGCCGGTGGTGCATGTGGCGGACGCCTCCCGGGCCGTGGGTGTGGTCAGCCGCCTGCTCAGCGACCGCGACCGCGAGGAATATGTCGCCGACATCGAGCGGACTCATCAGGAGCTGCGCGAGCGTCGCGCCGCGCAACAGGAAGAGCGCAACCTCGCCGGACTCGAACAGGCTCGAGCCAATGCATTCCGCCCGGACTGGGAGAGCTATGAGCCGCCGGAGCCCAGCTTTACCGGCTACCGGGTGCTCGAAGATTATCCGCTGGAGGAAATCGCCGAACGGATCGACTGGACGCCCTTCTTCCAGGCCTGGGAGATGAAGGGCAAGTTCCCGGATATTCTCGAAAACGAGCACACCGCCACCGAGGCGCGCAAGCTCTACGATGACGCCCGGGCAATGCTTGACCGGATCATCAGCGAGAAATGGCTGCAGGCGAAAGCCGTCTTCGGTTTCTACCCGGCCAACAGTGAGGGCGACGATATTGTGCTCTACCGGGATGAAGAGCGCAGCGAGCCCATGATGACCCTGCATCATCTGCGCCAGCAGATGCCGCGCAAGGACGGGAAAAAGCCCAATTATGCCCTGAGCGATTTCATCGCGCCGAAGGAAACCGGCAAGAAGGACTGGCTGGGTGCCTTCGCGGTGACCACCGGGCTGGGTATCGAGGAGCACGTGCAGCGTTTTGAGGCGGATCACGATGATTATTCCTCGATCATGCTCAAGGCCCTGGCCGACCGGCTCGCTGAAGCCTTTGCCGAGCGCCTGCACGAGCGCGTGCGCAAGGAGTTCTGGGCTTATGTTCCCGAGGAGGATCTGAGCAACGAGGAACTGATCGCGGAGAAGTATCGGGGCATTCGTCCGGCACCCGGTTATCCCGCCTGCCCGGACCACACCGAGAAGTCGCTGCTGTGGGAGTTGCTGGACCCGGAAACCCACGCGGGGGTACAGCTTACGTCCGGTTATGCCATGTATCCGACCGCCGCGGTCTCCGGCTGGTACTTCTCCCACCCGGAATCACGCTATTTCGGCACCGGCAAGATCGGCCGCGACCAGGTGGTCGACTATGCCGAGCGCAAGGGCATGAAGCCCGAGGAAATCGAGTCCTCCATTCCGCATATCCTGGGGTATAACAACTAGCGGGCGCCTCCGGCGGCCCAAGCGTGCGCGGCTTTGCCGCGCTCGCCTTCGATTATGCGAGCGGTTTGGTGGAATTAGCATTCCGGCTTCGGGCTTCGGGCTTCGGGCTTTGGGTCTGGAGGGTGGCGCGGCCCTCTGCTGCCGCGCACCTTCCCCGCAGCCCGCGGCTCGTAGCCCGTAGCCGGCGCCGTCAGGCGCC
>SLJS01000206.1 GCA_007135015.1 Alcanivorax sp.
GGAGGCGGGCAGGCACCTCGTCGGGCACGTCGGACATGCGCTCGAGCAGCGCCTCCGCCCGCTCGTGCAACGGATCCGGGCTGTCGGCAACCACCGTTTCCAGTTCCCGCCAGAGATCCAGATCCCGCACCGTCTCCAGTATCGCACCCAACATGGAGTCGGATTCCAGCACCGGCATGGCAAGAATTCGTGCGCGGGCCGGCGGGGTCATGCGGGCCACCACGGGCAGCGCATCCGGCCACAGCCGTTCCCGATCAATCGCCTCGAGCATGCCGCTCAGCAGGGCGTCATCTTCCGCGGCGGCCAGATCACCCAGGGCGCTGCAGAGTTCATCGTCGACATAGTTCATCAGGGCGATGGCCCGGGACCAGAGGCCCTGCTCCTGCGCCGCCCGGATGGCCGCGCTCTTGCGCTCGTCGGGAAGCCTGCGCACCACGTGGGCCAGATGCTGGCGGTCCTCGGCAAAGAAGGCGATCTCCAGCAGGATGCCTTCGTCGCTGATATCCGCCATCACCGCTTCGGCGGCCTCGTCGGCGAGGTCATCCACGAAACGCCCCAGGGTGATGAAATCCCGCCGCTGCACCAGTTCCGCCGCCACCGAGCGCATCACGCGCAGCGGGATCTTCTGCAACACCGGCCGCACCCGGCGCGGGTCGATTTCAATGCAGGTGTCCGCCAGGAATGCCACCGGCAACCGGGACGCCATTTCCACCGCCCGGTCCACCGGCATGTGTCCGGCGACCCGGGCACACAGCCAGGGCCCGATGGCCTTCTCCGCTACCTTCGCCATCAGGGCAATCGGCAACAATCGCCCGGCCCGCGCCATGCGCTCGAACATGGCATCGTGGCTCTCGTAGAGGGTGGCCAGTATCGACTTGCGCAACCCCGCAATGGCCTCCGCCGGCAACCCGTCGAGAAACTCCAGCTGTCCTGGTTCCCGGCCGAGCACCCGCGAGAGCTTCAGCCTTTCCGCCTGTCTTGCGAGCTCTGACATGGCCGTCACTCCAGTATCCGGCGCACGCTGCCACGCAGCAACCGGGGAATGTGGCTCAGCGCTTCGTCCACGGCTCTTCGGAATTCCCGCTCCTGGCGTGCCTTGAGATCGGCCACGGCCCCGGCAAGGGTTTCCAGCTCCGCTTCGTCGAGGCGATCGAGCTCCGGCGGCAGGGACTGTCCGGTCAGTTCGCGGGCAAGTGCTTCTCGGGCGCTGTGCTGCATGGGCGCTCCTCCTGAAAAGGTTGCAACACCCTAGCAGGGCACAACTACGAAGGCGTTCGCCCGCAATGCACCCAGAACGGGCAACAGGGCAAATCACAAGCGGCGTTGAAGGCGCTTGAGAAACAGGATGAACGCTGCCGGCACAGGGGTAATACCGAAGGCGCCGAGAAAGACCAGCACCGTCCGCGCACCTTTGCCTCACTGGCCCGGGCCCGAGTACCCTTGACCGACAGGGGAATTCCCGGGCCGGAGATACCAATGAAAGCAATGAGCGTAATGGATGCCGCATGGCTTCTGGTCGAGTCCGAGAACACCCCCATGCATGTGGGCAGCCTGCTGACCTTTACCCGCCCCGAAGGCGCTTCCGACACCTTCCTGCGGGACATGGTCGACGAAATGAAAAAGGTCCGCGACCCCGCCCCACCCTGGGATCTGAAGCTCTATCGGCCCAATCTTCCCGGCCGCATGGCTCTGCCCGCCTGGCAGGAGGACCGAAATCTGGACCTGGAGTACCATGTGCGCCATTCGGCGCTGCCCGCCCCCGGCGGCGAGCGCGAACTCGGTGTGCTGGTCTCCCGGCTTCACAGCCATCCGCTGGACTTTACCCGGCCGCTGTGGGAGTGCCACCTCATCGAGGGTCTGGAAAACGACCGCTTTGCCCTGTACGCGAAGATGCATCATTCCCTGATCGACGGCATCAGCGGCATGCGGCTGCTGCAGCGCATCATGTCCAGGGACCCGGCGGAGACCGCCATGCCCGCGCCCTGGCATGTCAGGCCCAGACGTGAAATGCCGGAACTGCACATGCCCGAATTTTCCCTGCGTGGCGGCCTGCGCCAGGTGGTCCGGGCGCTGCGTTCGCAGATTGCCTCCACGCCCGAGCTGGCGGGGGCGCTCAATCGCCTTGCCCGGGCCTCCCGGGAGCATGACGGCGAGCTGACGGGCCCCTTCGACTGTCCGTCGTCCATTCTCAACAAACGCATCACCGCTCAACGGCGCTTTGCCACCCAGCAGTATTCGCTCGCGCTGCTCAAGAGGCTGGCGAAGCAGGCGGATGCGTCGCTCAACGATATTGTGCTGTACCTGTGCGGCACCGCCCTGCGCCGCTTTCTCCGGGAGGAGGGCCAGCTTCCGGAGGAGTCCCTGACCGCGGGCATCCCGGTGAACATCCGCCCGGCGGATGACGATCGGGCCGGTACCGCCATCAGCTTCATGATCGCCACCCTGGGCACCAGCATCCGCGATCCGCTGCGCCGGCTCGAACGCATCAAGGCCTCCACCCGGAGCGCCAAGGCGCATCTGCAGAGCCTGCCCCGCAATGCGCTGACCCAGTACACCATGCTGATGATGGCCCCCTATATCCTGCAGCTGGTCTCCGGGCTGGGCGGGCGAAGCCGGCCGGTCTTCAATGTCACCATTTCGAATGTCCCGGGACCCGACGAGCAGCTCTACTACAACGGCTCCGCCATGGAGGCAATGTATCCGGTATCGCTGGTGGCCCACGGTGCCGCGCTCAATATCACCTGTCTCAGCTATGCCGGGTCGCTCAACTTCGGTTACACGGGCTGCCGGGACACCCTGCCCAGCATGCAGCGTCTGGCGGTATACACCGGCGAAGCACTCGAGGAGCTCGAACAGGTGCTCGAGGCCGGGACCGGCAGCCGCCGCAAGGCCGCGCCCTGAACCACAAGCTCCCTTTGTCCATCCTTGCGCCGGAACCATGCTCCGGCTAGGATTGCCCCGCGCCGGTGGAGCACGAGCCGGGTGAAAAAAACAGCGGCATCCAGGGGCTCACTACATGACCCAGCTTCCGTCAGAACCTCCCTCCGGTCCGGCCGCGCTTTCGCGACCCGAACCGCCCAGGGAGGTCCCCGCATGGATGCGCGGGATCTATGCAGGCGTTTTCCTCTATCTCTTTCTCTGCGCACTGAATGTAATGAGCGCCGGACTGGGCCTGTTCGGGGAGGAAAGCGACTGGCTCGTGCGTGCCTTCGCCTATGGCGAGAACCCCTTTATCGCCTTGATGGGCGCCGTGGTAGTCACGGCCATCGTGCAGAGCTCGTCGTTCACCACGGCACTGATCGTTACCCTGGTGGCCACCGGCGAGATGACCCTGGGCACGGCGGTGTTCGCCATCATGGGTGCGAACATCGGCACCTCGGTGACTGCAATTCTGGTGGCCCTGGCAAACCTTCGCATCCGAGCGCAGTTTCGCCGTTCCTTCACCGCCGCACTGGTCCATGATCTGTTCAATCTGCTGACGGTTGCCATTCTGTTTCCGCTTGAATGGATCACGGGTGCGCTCCACGCAGACGGACGAGGCTTTCTCACCCGAATCGCCGGCTGGCTGAGCGATCTGGTCGGCATGGAGGAGGTCGCCCGGCCCGACAGTCCGGTGAAGGTGATCACGAGTCCCGTGGTGGACCTGGTGAACTGGTTCGGTGCACTGGTAACGCCCTCATCCTTTGCCCAGGGATTGCTGGTGGCCGCCGTGGGCCTGGTATTGCTGTTCATTTCGCTGGTTGCCATGGTCAGCAACCTCCGGGGAGCACTACTGCGCCACATGGATGGCCTGTTTCGCAGCTATTTCTTCCGCACCGACCTGCGCGCCTACGGCGTGGGCGCGATTTCCACGGTGATGGTCCAGTCCAGTACCATCACCACCAGCCTGATGGTGCCCCTGGCCGGTGCAGGCGTCGTGCCGATGGTGCGGCTGCTTCCGTTCATGATGGGCTCCAATCTGGGGACCACCATCACCAGCGTGCTGGCCGCCACGGCGAATCCGGTTTCGGCGGCGGTCACCGTGGCCCTGGTGCATGTGCTGTTCAACCTGACCGGCACCGCCATCTGGTATCCATTGCGCCGGGTGCCCATATGGATCGCCGACTGGTTCGGGGGCATTGCTTCCCGGACCCCTGGCTATGCGTTTGCGTTTCTTTTCCTGATATTCTTGGTGATACCCGTGGCCGGTATCGCCCTGACTGAAATCATTATTGCGGGGCGCTAGCAGCGCGGCTCCCACGGAGAAAGAGCATGTTCCGACAGATCTACAATGCACTGGCCTCCAGGACCACCGTTGACAAGGCTTTCCTGGACCTCACGGAGATGCTGGACCATTGCGCCTGGATGTTCGTGCGCGCCAATGAGGTGGTACACAGCACCGTGCCTCCCGAGGAGGTGCGCGATGCCATCTACGCCCGGGACCGGGCCATCAATGAACTGGAGCGTTCCATTCGCCGCAAGGTGGTCCGTTATCTGACCGTCCATCCGGGTTATGACGTGGCCGTCTGCCTGGCCCTGTGGAACGTGGCCAAGGACGCCGAGCGTATCGGCGATTACTGCAAGAATCTCTTTGAGGTCGGCGAGTTCTATACCGAGGGCTTCCGTGTGGCCAAGTACCGCGACCCGCTGGGAGACGTGGCCAGGCAGATCGGCGACATGTTCTCCATGGTGTCGAAGGGCTGCCGGGACTTCGACGAGGCCCAGGCGAACCAGGCGTTGGCGCTGGGCCGGGGCATCCGCCATGAGTGCGACAGCCTGATCCAGGAGCTGTTCCAGGACGAGGCGCACATGGAGCTGCACGAGGCCATTGCCTATTCGCTGCTGCTTCGCTACTACAAGCGCGTGTCCGGCCACCTGGCCAACATTGCCACGGCGGTGGTGGGCTCGCTGGAGGATATGGACTTCGAGGCGGTGGACTGAGCAGACGGCGACGCCGCGGGTACCTGCCAGAAAACGCGGGAAACAACAGCCTGGAAAGCAGCAGCGCTACTCAATGAACCGCCTCAGTCGGCGATGCAGCATCCGGTTCTCCTCGCGCAGTTGCTCCAGCTCCTCGAGCAACTCCAGAGCAAGGGCCACGCCCGACCAGTCCACATCCAGGTCCCGGTGCAGACGCACCGCGCGGCTCAGCCGCACCGTCACGCTTCCATCGAATAACCAGCGATCATCGCGGACTTCCACCGGCTCGATAATGCCCTGCTCCACGATGGTCACGAGCAGCTCCCGGGGCATTTCCAGGCGCTCGCACAGTTCATCAAGCTCGAACCTCAGCTCCCGTGCAATCGTCATGACTGGCGCCTCCATTGGCTGCGCGGATCAAAGTCCGCCTTCTCCGCCAGACTCTGCCACAAGCCCCGGATCTCCTCATCGTCCTGCTCGGGAATAACGATCTTCAGCACTGCATAGAGATCTCCGCGGGTCTTCCCGCCGGGCAGACCCTTGCCGCGAACCCGCAGCCGCTTGCCGGTCTGGCTGCCGGCCGGCACCGTGAGGCGAATGTTGCCTTCCAGGGTGGGCACTTCCACCTTTCCACCGAGTGCCGCCTCCCAGGGTGCCACGGGCACCGTTACCACCAGGTCACGGCCCTCCACATCGAACACGGGATGGGGCGCAAGGCGTATGCGAAGGTAGAGGTCCCCGGCAGGACCGCCACCCGGCGATGGAGCACCCTGTCCCTTCAGCCGGATCAGCTCGCCATCAGTGGTGCCCTTCGGAATGCGCACCTTCACGGTCTTCGTGCTGTCCTCCATGCGCCGACCCGTGGCGTCATATTGGGGCACCTGGTAGGAGACCTGCTTTTCCCGGCCCAAGGCGGCTTCCTCGAGAAAGATGGGAAAGTCCATCTCCAGGTCCTGCCCGCGGGGCGCGGCGCCGCCGGCCTGCTGCCAGCGGCGCTGTCGCCGCGCGCCACCGAACAGCGACTCGAAGAGATCGGAGATGTCCTCGTCGGCGAAATCGCCGGCCTGGGAGCCCTGGAAACCTTCCCACCCCGGCGGCGGCTCACCGCCACCCGCTCCAGTGCCGACCCCGGCGTGCCCGTAGCGGCGCATCTGGTCATACTCGGCGCGCTTTTCCGGGTCGCGAAGCACCTGGTAGGCCCCGGAAATTTCCTTGAACTTCTCCCCGGCGCCTTCTTCGGAGCTCACGTCCGGATGATACTTGCGCGCGAGCTTCCGGTAGGCGGCCTTGATCTCCTTGCTGTCCGCCTCCGGGCTGACGCCCAGTACGCTGTAGTAGTCCCTGGATTCCATTTATCCCTTTTCCCGGTCACCGTAATTGACGAGTCTACCCCGGAGATGGGGGCGAACTGTTGCCGGGGCAACCCCCGGTACAGCCCGCGGCGAGTGGTAACAATGCGGTTCAGGCGGGAAAACCGTCGAGCACCTGCTTGCCGATCACGGTGCCCTGCTCCTGGAGTTCATGGGCCCGGCGCAGGTTCTGCGCATTCATCACCCCCAGATGGGTCCGGGCGGTTGTACCAAGCAGGCCCCGGTCCACCATGTCCGCTACCTCGTCAAGCAGGCGTCCCTGCTGTCCCATGTCTTCAGTCTCGTACAGCGAGCGGGTGAACATCAGTTCCCAGTGCAGGGAAATGCTCTTTCTCTTGAGGGAGAGCAGGTTCAGCGGCTTCGCCGGGTCGTCAATGACGGCAATCCTTCCCCGGGGACGGAGAAGTTCATGGTAGACCGGGAAGTGCTGGTCGGTGCAGGTGAGGCTGAGTATGGCATCCACTCCCTCGCGGGCCCGCTCCCTGACCTGAGCAACCAGTTCCTCGCGGTGATCCACCACATGATGGGTTCCGAGAGCCTGCACCCATTCCCGGCTTTCGGCACGCGAGGCCGTCGCGAGCACCTCCAGGCCGGTCAGACGGCGCGCCAGCTGAATGGCCATGGAGCCCACGCCGCCGGCACCGCCCACCACGAGCAGATGCCCGCCACGGGAGAATCTGCCCACCGGATACTCAAGGCAATCAAAGAGCAATTCCCAAGCGGTAATGGACGTCAGTGGCAGCGCGCCC
>SLJS01000193.1 GCA_007135015.1 Alcanivorax sp.
CCGCTGCCTGAATCCGATTCCGCGAACCTCACCCTGTCTCCCTTGTGAAGGTGGCAAAAATCGGTACCAACAAGGCTGTTGCGGGTAAACGGAATCTCCCGGCCGTCCGCGGTCTCAATGATCCCGAAGCCGTTGTCCAGGCCCAGATCACGGACCCGGCCCTGCAGAGACGGTTCATGATGCTTGATATCGCCACGTAGCCGCCGGGCATGATCCTGGAGGCGCCGGGTCATTGCATTGAAGGCATCCCGCAGGGCCACATACGGGTCCTCTTGGGCATGATTGTCCTGATGATGGCGGCTGATCACCAGCTCCCTGCGGGGAACCTGCAGCGCAATATGGACAGCATAGATCTTTCCCTTGTGATGATGGCGGTGAGGCGCCTCGATCACCACATGGCAGTTCAGGATCCGCGGGTAGAAATGCTCCAGCCTGGAGGCCAGCGCCTTTGCCCTGGCCTCCAGCGCCGACGAGCGATCCATGTTCCGGAATGTAATCTGGATCGGAATGGTCATGACTGTCCTCCTGCTGCTTGCTGCTGCCTGCTGGCGCCGCGACCGCCTACGGCTGGCGGCGGGCCGGGCAGCATCTTCCTGGCCAGGGTTCGCAAACTTCTTCCCTGCCGGGTTAGCCCGCGGGGGAACGAATCCTGGCCGACGCATACCCGGAGGAGCCTGCCCGGCGCGGCTTGGCCCGAGCGTCGTTCAGTTCAGAACGAACGTCACCCGCATATCTACCCTGTAGCCGCTTACCTTGCCGTTTTCCACCTGCACCTTCTGCTCGGAAATCCAGGCACCCTTGATGCCTTCCACCGACTTGGATGCCTTCTCGATTCCCTCATTGATGGCGTCCTCGAAGCTCTTCGGCGAGGTTGCGCTGATTTCGATGATCTTGGCCGTGGACATGGCTCTACTCCCTAACTGATGATTGGAAAGCCCATCCTGTGCCTGTCCCGCCGCCCGGGCATTGACGGTCGTCACGGTGCGCCCCCAGGGCCGGGGCGGGAAGCCCGGCGCAGTTCAGGACAGGCACAAACCAGCCCCCGGCGCCGTGGTGCGCTGAAACAGTGCCCTGAAACACCCGGGTTTGTGCCTGTCTCGAACCGGGGACAGGCGCCATTCGGGGGGCTCGAAGGCCCGCTCACAGAACTCACCAGTTTTATCAGTCGCCACTTCGTGCCATGATGTCCGCAGTATCGGCCCCTGCACCGGGTGGCCCGGAATGACCAACGCGGATCGAGGCAGTCATGACAGTTTCGCTGGAAGCCCTCAGAGAGAAGGTTCATGCCCAGAAGACACTGATCCCGTCGCTCTACGGAAACGTGGACTTCGACAGGACCCCGGAGCGCTTTACCGACGAAGCCGGCGTCAAGAGCATTCTCCCGGTGGAGTTCGAGCGCCGGTACCGGGGGGATATTCTCTCCGACCCGGACCGGGTGGAGCGTGCACGGCTCTATACCATGCTCGGCGATACCGTGGCCGATGCCTATGCCGCGCGCGCGAAGGAATTCGGGGTGCGGCCGCTGATCAACATGCTCACCCAGGCCTGTGATCAGGGCGTGGACAGCGTGGAGGGCGCGCCGCCGGAGCTGGCCGCCTTTATTGCGGACATGGAGCGGGTGCCCGAGTGGCTGGACATGAAGCTGGTACGCAAGGGCGCTCGCATCAATCGCAACTACATGGCCAACCTGACACCGTTCGCCATTCGCGGGGCATTCATCGCCACCTTCATGAACAAGTACTCCGGCATGCCCATGGCACTGACCGGGGCACTGTCCGGGGAGTCCTCGGTGCGGCGGGTCAACGAAACCGCCAGCTTCTTTACCACCGCCACCATGCCCGGCGCACTGGAACGCCACGGCGTGGGCTTCAAGGCCGCTGCCATGGTGCGGCTGATGCATTCGATGGTGCGCTTCAATCTTCTCACTCGCTCGAAGGACTGGGACATTGATGTCTACGGGATTCCCATTCCCCAGGTGGACCAGATGCCGGCGGGAACCATTCCCGCGTTTATTACCGCCATGAATCTGCTTGAGCGCGGACGCACGAAGTTCACCGCTGATGAACGCGCCATAGTCGAGCTCTGCCGCTACCAGAGTTACCTGCTGGGCCTGCCGGAGGATCTTCTGCCCGACACACCCCGGGGCATCTTCGATGTGATGCTGACCTACGCGGCCACGCTGCGCGATGCCTATGATGACGAAACCTGCGGCGAACTGGTCCGCTCGACCATGTCCGCCTACCGACCGAAGGACCGCTCCGTGAAGAGCCTTGTGTACAACACCGTGGAGAAAAGCTTCTCGAAGGTGATCTTCACCCGGGTGTTCCTGCGCGGCAGCGACAAGTCCATGGCAACGAAGATGGGTGTAAAGCCGAACCTGTTCGACTATGCGCTGTTCGCCGCGGCCAACCTTCATGTGCTGCCCAGAATGCACGCCGACATGATTGCCCGGCGGCTGCCAATCGCCAACTGGATATCGGACCGGATTCTCGTCAAGAGGCTCAACCGGCTGCTGGTGGAGTACGGCCATCCGGAGTATGTCACCGACGCCTCGCGCTACCGGACAGACCAGGAAAGCCCCTCGGGCGGAAAGGCCGGGCAGGGAAGGACGCAGGGTGCGTGATAGCCCTGGCGGGCAAAGGTCCGGCATCCACCATTTCCGGCCCTGGTGAACCATCTTCTGATTGAAAAGGCCCCTCTCCCTGTCCCTATCCCACGGCGGGGAGAGGGGACCCTCCAGCAAGGCCCAGCCGGCGTAGCCCGGATGAAGGCCGAAGGCCGTAATCCGGGGCCTTCCAGAGCGCTGGAGCAGAACCCGCGCAGCAGAGAATCTGGCCGCTTCGCGGCCCCGGATTGCGCTTCGCTTCATCCCGGCTACAGGGCTCCACAAATCCCACTGGAACAGGCTCCAGATCCTTTTGCGACAGCCTCTTGATGAGGGTGTCGCAAAAGGGTTTCGTTGCCATACGCCGCTGGCCGCCTGAAGCCGGCCAGACCAGGCGAAGTGCATGACAAACGTACCCGTATCAATCAACCGTGCGGTCGGAAGCCTCTGAAAAGCCCGTATCACTGCGCTTACCTTATCCGGGCCAGTCTCCTGAAGAGATAAAAGTCACAGGCATCCGCAAGTCTGATGCGATACCCTCACCGGACGGAATGGCCGACTTTCAGGGCAGGGCACTTATGTAGAGATCGGAGAAGCAGCAATGATGGGATACAGACTCAAACGGATATTCAGCGGTTTCCGTCTCCTACCGGTCAGTGTGCTCGCATTGATGACGGCACTTTTCCTTGGCGCCTGCGCGCCACAGGACAAGCCCCGCGAAGTGACCGGCCACGAGATCTGGGCCGTGGATCAGGGCACCAACATCGTCCATATCTACGATGACGACCACGAGCAGGCCGACCGGATTGACCTCGGCGAACACGGCATCGAAACCCCGCACATGATCGATTTCAGCAGCGACTTCCGCTACGCGGTGATTGCCAGCACCCGCTCCAACGATGTGGTCATCCTCCGCACCGAAGACCGGGAAGTCCTCGAGGTCATCGAGACGGGCCCGCGCACCCACATGGCCTCGTTTACGCCTGATGACAGTCGCATCGTGGTGGACGTGATCGGCTCGCCGGATGAGTTCCGCGACGGAAAACTGGTGGAGATCGAAGCCGATCTGAACGAAGAACGGTTCAGCAAGGCGCGCTCGCTGGTCATCGCCGAGGACCCGCTTTTTCAGGACAACGCCGAGGCATTCAATGACTCCGGGCCCATCTGTCATGAATACGGTCCCGGCGGCACCCATGCGTTCATTACCCTGGGCCCGGGCCTGGAAGACGGCGGGCTGGTGGTGCTGAACACGGAAACCTGGTCGCTGGATCATGTGGCCGGCCCGGAAGAGCTGCCGGTCAACTGCGGCACCATTCCCAACCGCGATCGCACGAAGATGGTGCTGACGGCGGGCTCCGGTGAGGTGGGCGAGTGGTATGTGATCGACACCCGCTCCTTCGAGGTCGTCGCGCAGGGCGATAGCCGTGGTATCGACGCGCACGGTGTATGGCTCACCCCGGACGGCAGTGAGTTCTGGATCGTCAACCGGGTCAGTGACGACGGCATTGTGCTTGACGCGGAGTCTTTCGAGGTCATCGATTACTATGATGAACTCGGCGGGACGCCGGACATCATGGCCATGTCGCCCGACGGCGAACATGTCTATGTCTCACTGCGCGGGCCGAATCCGAGATCCGCGGCTCATGTGGCGTACGGGGAAACCCCGGGCTTCAGCGTGCTTCGCCGGGCCGACCGATCACTGAAGAAGGTGGTCCAGCCCGACGGCGACAATCCGGACAGTGACTTCCACGCCATAGGCGTGCGATTCCTGTATCAGTAAAACCACCTGCTGACTTGCACGGGCTGAGCCGTCGCGGTTACCGGGACGGCTCAGCGCCCGGAACGCATCACTTCGCTGATTCGTTCCGCCAGACCTTTTCCCCACACCCGGTAGCCGGCCGGGGACGGATGAAAGCCGTCTTCGGCAAAATATTCACTGATATGCCCCTCGAGCTGCGCGGGCAGCGGAACATGGAAAAGATTGTCCGTGCTGGCGGCGAGCTCCCGACTTGCCCGGTCGAGAAGTCGCGCCCGCGTGCCCAGCACCCAGCGCACCGGTTGCGGCAGGGCGGGGAAGTCGCCCATGGGAGGCAGCGCGGCAAGGAACACGGGAATGTTGCCACAACGGGTGCGCAGCTCCCGGATCAACTGTTCAAGCTCACGCCTCCATCGGCCAGGGCGGCTCAGCCGAACGCTGTCGTTCACCCCCAGGGCAATCACGGCCAGGTCCGCCTCGAGTCCGGTAGCGGGTACCACCAGTTCGGTGCGCAGCTGCCGAGCGGTCAGACCGTTGCGGCCCATGACGCGCCAACGAATCGCGCGGCCGCTGTGCTCCGAAAGCGATGCGGCAATGCGCCCGACAAGACCTTCGTCATGATTCGATGCGCCCACGCCCGCCACCGTGGATTCGCCCAGTAACAGCAGCCGCAGTGGGGGCGCTTCACCCGCTGTCTCTCCCTCCAGCGGTCCGCCTGCCTCGCCAAGCCGTGGCACCGTGCGACGCAACCACAGCCCCTGGATCACGAGAACGGGAAGCAGCAACCAGCCCAGTGCCGCTGTGGCGCGCAGAAGGATTCCACTCATGCCCGACGGTATCGCCGGAGGCATTAACGGAACCTCTTCAGTTCATTGTTCACAATGAACTCCATCAGTTCCTCCAGCGCATGCTGATCACGAACACCAAGCTCGCCCTCGCGAACCATTCTGGCGCCGGGATGATCGGAGTTCAGCCACTGCCAGGTGACCTGACCGGGATAGATCAGCGGAATCTCCACCCAGTCCGGTTCCGCCTTGTCCAGATCCTTCACGCGGGTAGCCGGGATATCGACACCGTCCACTCCCAGGCCCAGTGTCTGCGGCAGTGAAACCCTGTGCCAGCGAGCGCCCACGCCGCCACTGTGAACGGCAAAGGCAACATTGTAGGTTTTCCCGTGTTCCAGGTTCTTGCTGTCGCGCGCGTCGGGGGCATCGAGTTCCCGGGTGAGTACAATGCGCCAGGCGCCGTCGCGGTAATTTCCGCTGGCCGTGATGGCCCCGCGACTTCCGTCGGGCTGACGGAGCAGGCGCCGGGGCAGCACATCGCCTTCCCGCCAGTCATGTTCCGGGTCATAGGCCACCGCCCGGTCCTCGGACAGGTAGTAGTCATCCTCCTGGCCGTATTCACGGGCAATCAGCTTGTCCCAGTCGAGCGCATGACGCCCGGTCTTGTCCGGGTCGAACATGTACGCGGGCCCGTCGCCGTCTTCGTTGCGGTTATGAACGAACATGGAGCGCCCCTCGGACGACAGCCGGTAATGGGCAACCAGTGTGTTGTCGGCATGCCCCATGGGGTGACTGCGGTGGGCGCGCCATTGCCACAGGTCCAGGAAGTACCCGTCATCGCGCAACGCCTCCAGTTCGTCGTCCGGCATAAGCCTGTCCCAGGAGGTTTCCCCTGCGTCAGCGTCACGGGTGCCGGGCAGGTACTTGCGCACATCGCTACGGCCCATTTCCCGGCCCAATTTCTCGTGCTCCTTCACCTTATCGGAGGATACTCCCGAGGAAAGTGTGCGCATGCCTTCATGTACCAGCATCCAGCCGCCGTAGCGGTCGAAACCCTCCACGCTGCCGTCATCGAGCATCATGGAGATGCGGTCTTCATAAAGGTGGTGCGGGCCCGGACCGGGAGCGCCACTGCCATAGGCCACCCATTCGTCGCCTTCACGGCGCCAGTACTGGTGATACCAGCTGGGCTGGTCTACTTCGAACTCGTAATAAAGGCGAAACTGCCGTTCGTTATACACGGCGCCCACCCGCAGGATCTCCGGCTCGCCCTGCTGGTCGGGAACATGAATATTGCGCTCATGGTCCTGGTAGAGCGGCTCGGCGGAAACCGGAAGGGCGATCATGAGCAATAGTACGGGAAGAATCCGCGGCATCGGCCAGGGCTCCTTTTGCTGAAGGGTCCGAGGAAACTACTCTGCCCCCCGCTTTTGACGCAAGGAAATCGCGCCCATGTACGGGACAGGGAGCTGTCTTCGATACCGTGATCCGGCGTATGGTGTAAGGACCACACCAAAGCGGCGCGGCACCGCCAACCGTGCCGGGAGAGCACCTCATGAGACGGCTGACAGCACGACTCAAGAGCGCAGTTCATTCGCTGAAAGGCCGCGTTCGCAATCTGCTGCGCGGACGCGGCTCCCGCCCGCCCGAGGCGGGCGGCCAGAGTGCGGCGCACCCCCGCGACGAGCATGCGCCGGAGTACCATTCCGGCAAGGACGCCCTGAAGGACTGGTATACCAGTCACTGGGACCTGGACATGCTGCCCCGTGAAGAGCTGGAGAAAATCGCGCGGCAGGCGCGGGAAGAGCAGGGCGAGGAAAGCGACAGTGACAACACGGGCGCCGGGAAACGGCAC
>SLJS01000201.1 GCA_007135015.1 Alcanivorax sp.
ACCGCCGTGAAAGGGCGGTGTCCTGGGCCACTAGACGAAGGGGACAGAACCTTCTGGTGGAAATTCTGGTGGAGCCAGGCGGGATCGAACCGCCGACCTCTACAATGCCATTGTAGCGCTCTCCCAACTGAGCTATGGCCCCTTGTGCTCTACCGCTCCCCCGCGGCGAGGCTGCGCATTGTAGCAGCCCCCGGGGGGCTGTCAAGCAACTGAAACGGCGGGGAAAACCGCCGCTCAGGCGGAATCACCGGCGTCGCCGCGCAATGATCGCCACTGCTTTTCCAGCTTCTTCGTCTGCTTTTTCGAGACCCCGCCGAGCACTTCAATGGCGTGGCGCAGGCGGGCCCGGGAGAGCTCCTTGCCGAGGATCTCCATGCTGTCGACCACCGAAAAGCTCGTGGAGGTGCCCGCAATGGCCACGAACACGGGAAACAGGAAATCCTTCACCTTCAGCTCAAGGCCGTCGGCCAGCGATTTCGCCTCGGCAAAGAGCCGGTCACGGCTCCATTCATCCAGCTCCTCCAGGGACCAGAGCAGCAGCTGCAGCCAGACCTTCATGTCCTGCGGGTCATGCTGCTTGTGCGCGAAGTCGCTCTCATCAATGTGAGGAATGCCGGTAAAGCAGAACGCAGCCTTGTCCGCCACTTCGCTGAAGGTCTCTACCCGCTCCTTCACGTGAGGCAGGATCTTCATCACATAGTCACGATTGAAGGCCCAGTCCATCAGCCGGTGCAGAAACTCCTCGTTGTCCAGCTCCCGCAGCCACTGACCGTTGAGCCAGGAGAGCTTGTCCACATCGAAGACCGGCCCGCCCAGGGAGACACGCTGGATATCAAACGCCTCGAGCATTTCTTCCAGGGTGAAACGCTCCCGTTCGTCCGGCATGGACCAGCCCATGCGACCGAGAAAGTTCACCATCGCCTCGGGCATGTAGCCCATGCGCCGGTAGAAATTGATGCTGGTGGGGTTCTTGCGCTTGGACAGCTTGGACTTGTCCGGATTGCGAAGCAGCGGCATGTGGCAGAGTTCGGGCATGTCCCAGCCCAGGTATTCGTAGAGCAGCCGGTGCTTGGGCGCCGAGTTGATCCATTCCTCGCCGCGGATCACATGGGTGATGCCCATCAGGTGGTCATCCACCACATTGGCCAGGTGATAGGTGGGCATGCCGTCGGACTTGAGCAGGATCTGGGCATCCACCTGGGCCCAGTCGAGTTCCAGGGGCCCGCGCAGCATATCGTGGATCTCGCAGCGGCCCTCCTCGGGCACCTGCATGCGCACCACCGAAGGCTCCCCGGCCGCCTCGCGCCGCGCGATTTCGTCGGTGGACAGCTCCAGGTCGGCACGCTTCAGCGCCCGCTGTACCCCACGCTCGCGCAGGTCGGCACGCAGCGCCTCCAGTTCCTCCGGTGTTCGATAGCAGCGAAACGCATGACCGGAATCAAGAAGCTGCTGTGCGTAATGCCGGTAATGCTCGCTTCGCTCGCTCTGGCGGTAGGGCCCGTAGTCCCCGCCCCGGTCCGGGCCTTCATCCCAGTCCAGTCCCAGCCAGCGCAGGGCATCAAAAATCGCCTGTTCGGCCTGCTCGGTGGAACGCACCCGGTCGGTGTCCTCGATACGCAGCACAAACTGCCCGCCGTGCTGCCGGGCAAAGGCCAGGTTGAACAGGGCGATATAGGCGGTGCCCACATGGGGGTCGCCGGTGGGCGATGGCGCGACGCGGGTGCGGACGGTCATAGAGGCTCCGTGTTGGTACAGTGGCGCGCATTATAGCCGGATGCGCTCGCATCCGGCGAGCCGCCCACTGGCTTCTGGTACAGTACGAAAACCACAATCAGCCAAGGAGGATAATCATGCGTTACCCGATGTTGTTGGCCATGGTGCTTGCCGGCACCGGCATGGGCCCGCTCCAGGCAATGGAACGTACCGACGCACCGGAGGACGCGCGGGCCTACTTCCTGGGCGTGGAAGACGGAGATACCCTGACCAGCCCGGTAACCCTCGAGTTCGGACTCGAAGGCATCGGCGTGGCCCCGGCGGGCGTGGAACATGAAAACACCGGTCACCATCACCTGCTGATCAATACAGACCTGGATGACATCAACATGGACCGCCCACTGCCGGCGAGCGACCAGGTCAGACACTTCGGTGGTGGACAGACCCGGGCTCAAATCGAGCTTGAGCCCGGCGAATACAGCCTGCAATTATTGCTGGGCGATCACCTGCATATCCCTCACCAGCCGCCGGTAAAGTCCGAGCGCATCACCATCACGGTGGAATGAGTCAGCAATACCCGGCCGTCTCGTCCAGGGCCGCCGAAAGCAGCCGCCGATAGAGACGCTCGCGCAGCCCCTGTGGCTGCGCGAGCTCCATGCGCTCCAGCACCGGCGTCTGTGCTTCGGCGTCACCCGCCGTCAGCACGGCACGCAACAGCGTGACGTACTGGCGCCGCTCCATGGCGTTACGCAGCCACCCCAGTGCGTGAACAAGCCGCTCTTCCCCGGCGGTAAAGTCACTGCCCAGGGGAAAGGCGGGAAAGGCCTCCGGCATCTTCCTGCGCAACGCCTCCAGCCGCTCCGGACTGTTGTGCCGGAACGGTTCGGGAATGCTGTAGTCGCGGGCGATCTTGCCGGCCTCCTGTGCCTGGCGCAGCAGCTCCGGCTGGAAGCGCGAGTCAGCGATATTCAGCATAGCCGCCACTGCCTCGGCATCACTCCGGGCGCGCAGATCGGCTATGCCGTACTCGGTGACATAGACGTCGCGCAGGTGTCGCGGAATGGTCGTATGGCCATAGGACCACAACAGGTTGGAAGATGCCCTGCCGCCCTTTTCACGGAACGAACGCAGCAACAGGATACTGCGCGCGCCTTCCAGTTCATGGGCCTGGCTGACGAAGTTGTACTGCCCGCCCACCCCGGAAACCACCCGGCCGTCTTCAAGCTGATCGGAAACCGCGGCGCCAAGCAGCGTGGCACTGAAGACCGTGTTGACAAAGCGCGCATCAAGACGCTGCAGGCGCTTGAGCCGTTCCCGTCCGTAAAGATGATTGACAAAGCCGATGCGGCCCATGCGGATGGCATTGCGCAATGCCGGCTCGAGTTCCCGCAGCCGCTGATAGAAGGCTTCGGGCCCGAGCAGAAACCCGCCATGCATGAACACGCCTCCTTCACCCTCCGGCGGGTTCCCGGCATTGGCCTGCTCCTGAAGCGCCTCGTCGTCATAAACCCGGCGGGCGATAATGCCGGCATCGATCAGGCACATCAGCCCCCAGGTGAACATTTCGCTGCAACCGTAGATCCCTCTGGAAAAGGTGCCGGTGCCACCCAGCGCCTCCACATGCCCTGCAAAGTTGCCCAAGCAGCCGGAAGCGTC
The DNA here is from genome assembly GCA_007135015.1 of Alcanivorax sp. Taxonomy (GTDB): domain Bacteria; phylum Pseudomonadota; class Gammaproteobacteria; order Pseudomonadales; family Alcanivoracaceae; genus SLJS01. The sequence continues at coordinate 3,370 of SLJS01000201.1, forward strand.
CAGCAGTTGCCGGTACCGGTCGTTGTCGCGATGACGCAGAAGCAGGTGATGCACCAGGGCGTCGCCCAGCGCACCGATGCCGATCTGCAGCGTCCCGCCATCGCGCACCAGGGCGGAGGCATGCAACCCGATCATGTGATCCTGCAGCTCCACCGGAAGGTTGGGCGTGGAAAACAGGCGGCGATGGGAGGCATGATCATCCACCACCAGATCGAAAATATCCGCATCAACCTCCGCCTCCCCCGCCATCCAGGGCATGTCCGGATGCACGCAGGCCACGCCGATGATGGTCTCGCCCCGGCGCCTGCGCTCTTCAAGCAAGGGCAGCATCTCGAGGGTGACCTCCGGATTGCTGGAGAGGCTGAGGCGGGAAGGATCGTGCGGGTCCGCCGCCACCATCTGCGCGGCCACATTGACACCGCGGGCATTCAGGTCCCGCGGCACATGAGTATAGTTGCTGCTGATGTAGTGACGCTGGGCATGGGCATTGCCCAGCATGGCGCCGGGCCGGAAGAAGAACTCGAAAACGCGCACATTGTCCGGCAGGTTCCCGCGCCGGAGATCGGCCAGGTAGTCCAGTTCCTCATGATCGCCGAAGACGCGGTCGGCAAAGGGTTCCAGGAAACGCTTTTCCAGGTCACTCCCAGCCGACGGTCTCCCCAGCGATAACGCCGTGTAGATGTCCAGGGTTATGGAGGCGTCCTCGCGGGCACGTCGGTAGAGCACATTGACAAGATGATTGGGCTTGCCCAGCCCCAGCGGCATTCCCAGCCGGATAGAGCCACCCGTGCGCTTGATGATCTGTTCGACGGCCTGTTCCGTGCTTTCCAGCCGCCCGGCTTCCTGCTCCTTCTCCATGGCATGACTCCCCAACAGCAAAAAAGGCCCAGGAAAGAAACCGCAAAGAAAAAAGGGGCCTGATGGCCCCTTTTTAACACGAAAAATCGATTCGTGTTCAGTCGGTGATTTCCTGCACCTTCTTCATCAGCTCCATCTGCGCACCGCTCGGTTGCGCGGTCTGCAGCGCCATGAGCTTGCTCATGTCACCCTCGACACGAATCTGACCGCTCATGAAGCCCTGCATGCCGGCGGACTGATCGTTGTCAATGAATATCTGCTTGGCCAGGTCGGCGGGCACAATCATGGTGGTGGGCGCATCGTCGTGATGGCCCGGCTCCAGCATGCCGGCGACCAGCGACATGTGCTTCTCGCCTTCGTCGCTTTCCACGGTAATGTTGATAACCAGATCCTGCAGGGCTGCCGGTGCGTCGAGATCCCCTGCGCCCTCATGCAGCTCCTTGAGCTGGGCGAACCATTCATCGGACAGAAATTTACTCATGTAAGCTTCTCCTTGGGTAGTGAAGAGTGCTTTCAAACCGGGCCGGACCCTGTTCCCCGTTTTCAAACGGGCGTTCGAAACCTTCCCGTACAATATAGAATCCACAAATCCATGACAAGGACCGGAGAGTCACAAGAACCATTGTTTCGGCAACCCTGCAGGGCACAGCCAATTCATTGATTCAATGGGCTTTTCTCTCAATCTTTTCTCTCAATAAAGAAGATTGAACATCCGGCGCCGGTATTCGCTGGCCAGCGGATCGCCTTTCGGCAGACAGTCGAAGACGCGCAGCAGCGCCTCCCGCGCAATACCATCGCGATAGTCACGATGGTCGCGAAGCAGTTGAAGCAGCGCCTCCAGGCTCTCGCGAAAACGCCCGGCCGCGGCGGCACGGAGCCCGAAGGCATAAAGGTCTTCGGGTTGCGGGTCCTTCTCTATACGGGCTGCAAGTTCGTCAAGGCTGATTTCAGGCTCGCCGGAGAACTCTTCCAGCAGCGCAAACCGTGCCCGGAAATGGCTCAGCTCGGGAACGTCCTCGGCCACCTCGGCCAGTAACGTCTGCGCCTCACCGGTACGGCCCTGATCCAGCAGATAATCCACCAGGCGGGCACGCAGGCGGTGCATGTCCGGCTGCTGGGTCAGTGCCTGACGGATCGCCTCTTCGGCGCGCTCGCCCTGGCCCTGCTCGATGGCCATGTCCACCTGTTCCAGGAATGCCTCCTCGCGATCTTCAGGGCTCTCCTCTCCCTCGCCGAGCACCGGCTTGAGCCACTCGCGCAATGCCGCCTCGGTCTGGGCGCCGTCGAGCTCGCTGACCAGCCGCCCCTGCCAGACCAGCTTCAGCGCGGGCAGGCTGCGCACACCGAACTGCGTGGCAATGCCCTGCTGGGCATCCGCATCCACCCGGGCGAGCACCACGCGCCCCTGTTGTTCACGGACCACCTTTTCCAGGATCGGCGCCATCTGCTGGCAGGGCTGACACCACTCGGCGTGAAAGTCCACGATCACGGGCACCTGCATGCTCGCTTCAAGGACCTGCTGCAGGTTCTGTTCGGTTACATCAACAATCGATTGCTGTGCCACGGAAGCCTCCTGAGTACATGCGGGCCGAATTGTACGTTACCCCGGCGGCCGAGAGCATCCGTGCCGTGTTCAGCGTTCCCGGCAGACCCCCTCGAGCCCGCCGAGCTGGCGCATGATGCTTCCCGAGGTCAGAGACGAGGCGCCGCGCACCGGCACATCCGCCTGGCGCAGCATCTGTCCGGTCCAGCTGTTGCAGGTTCTGCCGGCCCAGAAGGTCCCTTCGGCGGCGAAGAAGGCGCTATCGAGATAGAGCCCGTCGGCGACCCGCCGCACCTGTCCGTCTCCTTCCCGCTCAAACTGCTCGCCGATCGCACGGATCAACCTGCGTTGCGCTTGCGGTTCCATGGGCAGGGACTTGAGGTCGGAGGCAGCATAATGCTTCGGGTGCCATTGCTTGCCCACCACATGCAGGACCGAATCCGTGGGCCAGAACAGTGCCCGGACAATGGACCAGGGCCGGATACTGGGGTCCGGGTAGAAGCCATCGTCACCCCAGCCGAACTTGTACCATTCATTGGCCTCGTCAAAGTATTCGGGAATGAATTCCATCTCCTCGCGGACCCGTTCCGCGGGCAGGATAATGCCCGTATGCCAGCGGTGACGGACCACATAGATGCGCTCGGCATCATCATCGCGCAAACCGGCGGCGGGGCACTGTGGCGTGGTGGCGGCGCAGGCGGCAAGCAGCCCCGCCACCAGCATTGCCCCAAACAGCCTGGACAGGATTGTCTTGGCAGGGACCATGGGAAACATGTTTGAGCCCCGCAGCCGAAAGATCAAGTGCGCCCCCGGTGCCCCCGGCTCTCAGAGAGGTGCGCGGCGCAAGACAATCCGGGGCAGCAAGCATTCCGGGACCCACCACTGGAAGCCGCCGGAGGCGACGTGCCGGAAGGGGCGCAAGCCCCGTGCCGGGAGGTCGCCATGCGACCGTGCCAGGAGGTCGCCACGCGACCGTGCCAGGAGGTCGCCACGCGACCGTGCCAGGAGGTCGCCACGCGACCGTGCTCCCTCTCCGCCAGGCATAAAAAAACCCGCTTTCGCGGACTTCGTCGAGCTCGCGATCCACCACAAGCCGTGGCAGGTCGGGATGATTCGGCGGCTACGCCGCCTCACCCCTTCCGGGGC
>SLJS01000048.1 GCA_007135015.1 Alcanivorax sp.
CGGGACGTGATGGTGGGCTTTATCGAGAGCGCCAGCCAGATGCAGACCCTGTGGACCATGGGCGGCATCAAGTATCTGCAGGGCTTCTACCTGCAGCCGCCCACCGAGGAGCTTCAGCTCGCCGCCACCGCGGAGGAGTAGCGCGCCGCCAGCAATTCCGCCTGGTCGCGGTCACGGACACCGATCAGATAGAGGATGCCATCGAGCCCCAGGGTGGAAATGGACTGCTCGGCGCTTTCCTTGACCACCGGCTTGGCGCGGAAGGCGATACCCAGTCCCGCAACGCCGAGCATGGGCAGGTCATTGGCTCCGTCGCCCACGGCAATGACCTGTTCCAGGCTGATGTCTTCCTGTCTGGCGATCTCGACGAGAAGTTCTGCCTTGCGCTCGCCATTGACGATGCGCCCGCTGACCTCGCCGGTAACCTTGCCGTCGCGGATCTCGAGTTCATTGGCATGGACATAGTCGATGTCCAGTTTCTTCTGCAGATAGCGACCGAACCAGGTGAAACCGCCGCTGAGAATGGCGGTGCGATAGCCGAGCGCCTTGAGTGTGCCGATCAGCCGCTCCGCCCCCTCCGTCAGGGGAATGCGTTCCTGGACGCTTTCCAGCACGGACTCGTCGAGCCCCTTGAGCAGTGCCACCCGGGCCCGGAAGCTTTCATTGAAGTCGAGTTCGCCACGCATGGCACGTTCGGTAATGGCTTCCACCTCTCCGGCAACACCCGCTTCACGGGCCAGTTCGTCGATCACTTCGGACTGGATCAGCGTGGAGTCCATGTCAAAGACCACCAGGCGGCGGTTTCGGCGGAAGATGCTGTCTTTCTGGAAACCGATATCCATATTGCGCTGGTTGGCAATGCTCAGGAAGGAAGCGCGCATGGCCTCTGGCTCACGGGGGTGGCCGCGCACGGAGATCTCGATACAGGCTCTGGAGTCCTTGCCGGTCTCCTCGCCTTCAAGCGGGACCCGCCCGGACAACCGGTTGATGCTGTCAATGTTGAGATCGTTGTCGGCGACGACTCTCGTGACATCACTGAGCTGCTCGCCGGTGATCTTGCGGGCGAGCATGGTAATGATATAGCGGTCCTTGCCCTGGCCGGCCACCCACTGCTCATAGCGCTCCTGGTCAATGGGCTGGAATGAGATGGAGACTTCCATCTTGTGCGCCGCGAACAGCAGGTCCTTGAGAAGTGGGGAGGCTTCGGATTCCGGGGGAACCTCCACCAGTATCCCCAGTGAAAGCGTGTCGTGGATGACCGCCTGGCCGATGTCCAGAATGTTCAGGTGATACTGGGCGAGGATCCGTGTGAATGAAGCCGTGATGCCCGGAGCATCCCCACCGGATACCTGGATCAGAATAATCTCGCGCACTCGGGGTCCTCCTGTTGACGGATCGCGGGTCTGTCTTCGGTGACCGCGGGGACCCGCCCGCACCATGCTGGCGCATCGGGGTGAGTCCTTCGGCAATCCGCTGCATTTCTCCAGGGGCCGGGTCGCCCGGCCGGTCGGCTTCCGGGCCGCGGGGCCCGGCAGCGGAGGCACAGGATACCAGCAAAGGGCGGCCCCGGCATCGTCGGCAACGCGCGGCCCCGCTCGCCCGCCGCCCTGCTATACTGCGCGCCGACCGGGCAGGGCAGGATCAAACATGGACGACTGGCTGGAACAGATCAGGTGGCGGTTGCGCAGCGAACGCGCGTTGCTGCGTGAACTCGCGTTGATCCTGCTCGCCAGTCTGGTGGTGGGGCTTTATTTTCTCGAGCACATGGATGCCCGCATTGCCGAGCATGAACGTGTCTATACGGAGGGGCTGGCGGTTCAGGCGTCGCAGGCGGCCGCGGAGTACATGGCCGCCGAGGACCGGATCAGTCTGACGGTCCTGGCACGGCGAACTGCTACCCTGGCGCCGGTCAGCCGCGTGGAGTTGCGTGATGCCTCGGGCAACGAACTTGCCAGCTCCGGTCCGGAGCGTTCCGGGGATGACTTTTCCGTCCAGCGGGCCGTGCGGATGGGAGAGGGCGAAGTGGTGGGGCTGGTACAGATCTGGCCTGAGCCCGCCCGCAGCCTGCGTCAGCAGACCGAGGCGGGTTTCGTACTGCTGGCACTCTGTCTCGTTGCCCTGCGGATTGTCCTGGCCGTCATCTATCGCCGTCTGGTTCCCCGTGCGAGCAAGGGGGGCGGTCGAGTCCGAATGGCCGCGGGCAAGGATGCCGGTGCCGGGTTGAACCCGGACGTGCAGCCCCTGTCTTCCGGTATGCAGGAGTCCCCGGGCGACACGCAGGCGGTGTTGCGTGTCGCGCTGGTCAATCATCGACATCTGGAAGCCCGCTACACCCCCTCGCTTCTCGCGGAACTTCTGGAGGACTACCGCTTGCATCTTGAACAGGTGGTCGAACTGTACGGAGGGCGGCTGGAGAGCCCTCCCGGTGAAAGGGCGCTGGCAAGCTTCTCCGGGCCCACCTCCGGTGAAGCCGCGTTCAGTGCCCTGTGCGCCGGGCAGCTGTTCCTGCGCCTGAGCCGCCGGCTGGGCGCGGAGCGAAAGGATGCCGGCAGACCGGCGCTCGAGTTCAAGCTGCTGGTCACCACGGCCGCGGACCGGGAGTTTTCCTGGGCCTGTTGCGAGGGTGGCTATCCCGGACGGGTACAGATGCCGGAGCGGGAGCTGGTGGAGCTCGGACTCGATGCCCGCGTGCTGTATCGCAGTGAACAGGCCCTGGAGGCGGTCTGCGATGGAGAGTCCATGCGCCTGCAGCCCGTGGACCAGTTGGCGCAGCGTTATCAGAAGCTGATCAGCGAGCAGGCGGAGCGCCTGGAGGCGAAATAAGATCAGTAGCGAGCTGCGAGCTGCGAGCTGCGAGCGGCGAGAAGCGAGGAGGTCAGTCCTTCGTTGTTTTCAGCGTTCCCAGCGTCTGTCCCATCCGTACCGGCGATTCGGGGCCCAGCCCGTCCTTCCATCTGCAGCGCCCCGGCGGGAACACGACAATGACCGTGGAACCGAGCAGGAAGCGGCCCACTTCTTCACCCCGTTGCAGATGCAGTGGTGACTGTGGCCAGCGGATACGGCTGACGGCTTTTGCTCCCGGTGTGACCCGGCCGGCGTAGACGGTTTCAATGCCGGCGACAATCATGGCGCCGACCAGAATGACGGCGACCGGGCCCTGTTGTGTATCAAAAACCGAGACCAGCCTTTCGTTGCGGGCAAAAAGGCGTGGTACCAGTTCCGTGGTGGCCTGGTTGACGGAGAACAGCCTGCCGGGGATATAGAGGCTCTCTGTCAGGGTGCCGTCGACGGGCATGTGCACACGATGGTAGTCCCGGGGCGAAAGGTAAACCGTGGCGAAGTCGCCGCCGGCAAACTCGCCGGCCAGCTCGCCATTGCCGCCAAAGAGCTCGAACAGGGAGTAGTGACGCCCCTTGGCCTGTACCAGTTCACTGCCGCGCAGCGAGCCGATCTGACTGATGGTGCCGTCGGCGGGGCAGGCGATGGCCCCGGGCTCGCCTGCGATCGGTCGTGCTCCGGGTTTGAGTGCACGGGTGAAAAAGGCATTGAAGTCGGGGTAGAGGTCCGGATCCTCGATCTCCGCTTCGGAAAGGTCCACGCCGTAATGACGGCGGAAGGCGTTGATCAGCAGGGTCTTGAGCCATGCCTGGCGGCTGTCGGCAAGGCGACCGGCCAGTCGCGAGAGGCCGTGATGGGGAAGCAGGTACTGCAACGCGACGAAGGCTCGCGCCAGCAGGCGTGACAGCCAGGCCGGTTTCACTCCATATCTTCCTTTTCCACCGGCGTGTCGGGGTGGTTGCCCCATTCGGCCCAGGAGCCGGGATAGCCACGGATGCGTTCAAAACCCAGCACGCGGCCCACCAGCCAGGTGTAGCTGGAGCGGTGATGGGTCTGGCAGTGGGTGATGATTTCCCTGTCACCGGTGATGCCCAGCTCCGCGAGTTCGGCCCGCAGCGTTTCGGCCGGGCGCATCCGCAGATTCCGGTCCTTGTCCATGGCATGGGTCCACTCGTAGTGCACCGCGCCCGGGATGTGTCCGCCTTTCTGGGCGAAGGCGCGCACGCCGGCATACTCTTCCTCCGAACGTGCATCCCAGACCACCACATCGTCATCCTTGTAGTGCAGGAGCAGGTACTCCAGGTCCACCGCGGGTTCGGGCCTGAAGGGACCAAGCTGGTACTGAGAGGGTTTCGGCTCCGCGGGCTCGCTGTCCACGGGCAGATCCTCAGCCAGCCAGGCATGAATGCCGCCGTCGAGACAGGAGTAGTGCGGATGCCCGGCAAGGTCCAGCAGCCACAGCAGCCGGCCGGCCCAGCCGCCGCCCTCGTCGTCATAGGCCACCACGTGCCTTTCCGGCGTCAGGCCGATCTCCGAGAACAGCGTCTCGAGCGCTTCGCGCTCCGGGACCAGGCCTGGAGCGGGCTGGCCGCCGTGCTGCAGGCGGCGGAAGTCCACATGGACGGCGCCCGGCACATGGGCCTGCTCATAGACCTGCAATCTGGAAAGGTCGACGATCAGAAGTTCCGGATCACCCAGATGCCTGGCCAGCACCTCGGGGTCCACAAGGAGGGGAAGCTTTTCGCTCATAAAGGACATCCTGACCGGAACCAGTCACCATTCTAGGGAACCTCGGATCATTTCCCAAGGGCTGGCCATTCCGGGGCTTCAGTACTTCTGCCTCTTGCCGGGATCCAGGGTGTCGGCGATCCGGAAAAAGTTCTCCATGCGCTGTGGATCAATGCGGCCCTCTTCCACGGCCGCGTGCAGCGCGCAGCCGGGCTCATGGCGGTGCGAGCAGTTGCGGAATCGGCATTCGGTGGCCAGCGGCGCGAGATCCCGGTAGCCGCGCAGCAGCTCCTCTTCGCTGATGTGCCAGAGGCCGAATTCCCGTACGCCCGGTGAATCAATCAGGTCTCCGGAGCCGGGCAGGTGAAACAGTCTTGCCGCAGTGGTGGTGTGCTGGCCCAGGCCGGTGTCGGAGACGGAACCTGTGGGCAATTGCGCTTCGGGCAGCAGGGCATTGACCAGCGCGGACTTGCCCACGCCGGACTGACCCGCCAGAACCCCCGTATGGCCCTCCAGGGCGTGTTGCAGCGGTTCAATCCCCTGCCCCGTGGATGCCGAGACCTCGAGGAAATCGTATCCAATCTCCGTGTACAGGCGCCGGAGCCGGTCGGCGGCCTCGCGGGTCTGCGGCTCGTCCAGCAGGTCCGCCTTGTTGAATACCAGCACCGGCTCTATGGCGGACAGCTCCGCGGCCACCAGGTAACGGTCGACGAGCAGGCTCGAGGCAGCCGGCACCGGGGCGAGCACCACCAGAAGCCGGTCCACATTGGCGGCGAGGGGCTTGAGGCGTCCGTAGGGGTCCGGCCGCCGCAGTTCGCTGTGACGTGGCTCCACGGCTACCACAACGCCGTGCTCGTTTTTGCTGCCCGGCTGCCACAGTACCCGGTCGCCGGCGACCAGCTGGTCCAGATTGGCGCGCAGGTGGCAGCGGTGTCGCTCGCCCCGCGCATCCTCCAGTTCCACCTGTTTGCCGTGGTGGGCGATGATCAGGCCGGTTTCGCCGGACGACTCCCCCTCGACGGGGGAAGGCCGGGTGATGCGTTCGCGTTCCCTTTCGCGAATGCGCCTGCGCTGCTGTTGGCTGAGTTTTCTTTTCGCCATGGATGGAAAGCTCCCGGGAGGATTGGCAAGATAACCCCCTGTCATCCGGGTGACAATCCGCTCGTGCGGGCCGCCCAGCCTGCAGGGCGCCACCCGACACAGGGAGAAGGGATCATGAACGCCAGCGTCATGAAGGGGAGAACGGTCCTGATTACCGGGGCCAATAGCGGTATCGGCAAGGTTACCGCCCGGGCCCTGGCGGGCATGGGCGCTCATGTGATTCTGGCCTGCCGGCGCCGGGAGGCCGCCGAGGCCGCCATCGAGGAAATCCGCGCCGAACAGCCCGAAGCCTCGCTGGAGTTCGTCCAGCTGGATCTCGCCTCGCTGGGATCGGTACGGGCCGCCGCGGCCATGGTGCGCGACAGACACCCGAAGCTTGACGTGCTGGTCAATAACGCGGGCGTGGCCAACATGAGCCGCCGGGTGACCGCGGACGGTTTCGAACAGACCTTCCAGGTCAACCATCTGGGCCCTTTCCTGCTTACCCGGCTGCTTCTGCCGTTGCTGAAGGAAGCCCGAGGGCGGGTGATCAATGTGGCCTCCGACATGCACAAGTACGGGCGCATGCATTTCGGCGACCTGCAATTGAAGAAGGGCTACTGGGTGATGAAGGCCTATGCCCAGTCGAAGCTGGCCAATATTCTTTTCACCCGAGCGCTGGCGCAGCGGCTGCGAGATCGCGGCATTACCGTCAATTGTGTCCACCCTGGCGCCGTGGCCACCGGAATATGGCCGGAAAACACCTGGTATCAGCGCCTGTTCAGCCGCCTTCTGGCGAAGTTCCTGCTGTCGCCGGAAGATGGCGCGCGTACCAGTATCTGGCTGGCTTCCAACGAGACAGGCGCCCGTGTGACCGGAGGCTATTTCGCAAGGTGCCGGGAAGTCGCTCCGGCGAAGGCGGCTCGCGATGATCGTGCCGCGGAGCAGCTTTGGCGCCTGTCCGAACAGTTTGTCGCACCGGGAGAACAGGACCATGCATGACCGCAGGGACAACCTCATCTGGATTGATCTTGAAATGACCGGGCTCAATCCGGACCGGGACCATATCATCGAGATCGCCACCATCGTTACCGACCGGCACCTGGATATTCTGGCCGAGGGGCCGGTTATCGCCGTTCACCAGAGTGGCGATGTGCTCAATGAAATGGATGAATGGAATACCAGCACCCACACCGAGTCCGGCCTGGTCGAGCGTGTCCGCGAGAGTGAATACGACGAAGACAGGGCCGCGGAGGAAACCA
>SLJS01000233.1 GCA_007135015.1 Alcanivorax sp.
CCATCGTCGCTGGCTCAGGCAGATGCGTGGCACGCCCGGGCGGCCCCGTCCGGTGGCCCTGGGAGGGGACGCCAGCATCCGGCGTTTCACGGAGCTGACCGGGCGACGATGGATCAGGCATACACGCCAGGCTGGGTGCTTCACGCCCTGGTAAAGCGTAGAGCAGGCGCTGTGAACAGAACCGGTTTACAACTTCATACCTGGAATACGATTTTCCAGGCCCAAGCCTCATATACTCCTATTACATTTCCTTGCCTTCTTCTTCGAAAGATTCAATGAGGTTTGAGTGCTCCCATGGTCAATGCCTGTCTGATTTCCTTTGATTAGTGTCTATCCTGAAATTTCTTGTCCTGAAATTTCGTTCAGGGCACACTTTCTTAAGACTGAAATGCAGGGGTAAAATGACTGTACAAGCACTCAAAAGGCCGAACCATGGAGAAAGAACCGCCGATACCCAGGGAGCGTGACCGTACTCTTCGCCAGGAGATTCGCTCGCTATTGAAGCATGAGTGCTTTACGGCAGCGGAGCTCTCTCGGCAGACCCGACACCCGGAAAAGGAAGTCTATGCAAACCTGGATAGACTCCTTAAAGCCGGCCACATCGATATGTTGCCTCCCGAATGTCTGGCTTGTGGTCAGATATTCGAGACCCGAAAGCGAGCAACAAAGCCTGGAAAGTGCCCGAGCTGCCGAAGCGCCCGCATACGAGCTCCGGCCTTCACCCATCGTGGAAAATGACGGTTAAAGCCGGAATCGGCATAAAGACATTAGACACAGCCCAGCTCAAGACCTTCATATTCATTTCTGGAATAATGCGAAGTAATTGATCTCTAAAAATTTCATTTTTTCGTCTCAATTTTTCCTGTTCTGAAAACTTCGCTTCCTTCTTTCAGAGTTTCTCTCGAATTTCTTGACACAGGATTCAGTCATACTCAGTGGGTTTCCATCCCTGCAGGAGCGATACTGAAAATGGGTCGCCAACCAGACTACCGATAGTCGCCCCACTGCGTTTCCAACCTGAAGACCACTCCAGGGACCGGCGCAAAGTCATCCTCGCGCAAGGCGAAGGCGTAGGGTTCAACCTCATAGTAAAGCCAGGGACGCCAGAAGCTGCGGCGAAAACGAACGCTTACACGGCGGGACTCAGTGCGAAAGGAAGGCTCACTATGCCCCTGTAACCGCAGGGTGGCGCGCATGGCAGAACGCTTGCTGATACGCCAGAACCAGGAAGCACTCTGGGACCAGCGCCAGTCCAGGTTCTCGTTGCGCAAGCGGGTATTGGTTTCGCCCGCCGATGTGAACCGCAGCATGGTCCTGCGTGTAAGCGACCGCTCGAGACGCAATTCGGTCGCAGCTCCCCGACGTTCCTCTGTCCCTCGCCAGTAAAATTCCTGGTTGACACGCGCCTGGGCCTCGAGTGGAAGCGGCTGACGATAGCGATAGCGTGCCCGAACAAAGGGACGGCGCGCGCGCACCCCGGTGTCAAGTTGACCGGTGGCACGGCGGGTCTGGTAGGCGCCCCAGCGCAACGCGGCACGAAAGACCCCCTCCTCCCCCTCTTCTTCTTCCTCACGAATGTTGTCACGCTCGCTGAGCCGATCATCGTCCTGATCGTCGCTGCGAAGGATCAGCGAAAGACGTTCGTCAGTGTGCGGCAACACGAAACGTGCATCCAGTCGAAGATCATCACTGCGCTGTGAACTTTCCTGAAAGCGCGACGTACCGATTACCCGGACCAGCGTCCGTGCCGCAAAAAAATCCGCTTCTTCATCGGCAAAAAAGCTGTCAACCCATTGCGCCGGCAGGCACACGCCCCGGGAGCCAAGGTGGTGCGCGAGATCCACCGGGGGGAGCGCCGCCGTGTCCCCCGCCACCGGCTCACAGCCCGGTACTAGCGGGAATTCTTCGTGAGCGGGCGGAACATCCGTACCCTCACGCAGACGCAGGATATCCTCCACCCGGAGGGGAGACGCCGGCTTCTCCGGGTGAGTGTCCTGTCCCGGTACCCGGATCGGTTCCATACGCTCTTCATTGGCTGGTATGGCGGCAACCTGTTGGAACGCATCCTCAGCTTCCGGTCCGGCATGAACTTTTCCCACCGCGGCCAGTAATGGCAGAGCGAGGCATGCGACGAGAAACCGAAGCTGTACAAGCCGCTCTGAACCCATTGCCCTGATCAGCCTTTTCCAGTTATACAGCCGAGAGAGTTGATGGAAAGATCCACCCGACCGGATGTAAACGCAACAACCTCAAGATCCGGTGGTACATCCGTATATCCAGTCCCATGCGTCCTCATAAAGGATCTCGCTGTTACCATGAACGAGCAGGGAGAACCGATATTGGAATATCACTGTGGCTTCGGCCCGAAACCAGTCTCCAATCCGGCATCCAGCGCGATCATCACTGCCAGAAACAGGATCAGATAACCGATGAAGCGCAGGGCCGAACGCCCCGCGCCCTTCCAGCCCCGGGTTTTCACCAGGTAGACCGGAATGACGACTTCCGTGAGCATCATGGCGAAGACCCCGTAGAACACCACCCGCTCGCTGTTCCAGCCGCGACTCCTGGCATCCGCCGTTATCCACAGGGCCACCAGAGCATTGACCGAAGTCTTGAACGCAATGACAAACCACGCGGCTTCGGTGACGGTTTCCGGAAGCAGATAACCATCTACCGTACCCAGCAGAAAAAGGCCCACCCAGAAGATCCAGGCCGCCTGCCCGGGCCGGACCGGAAAATCGCGTTCTTCGGCCTCCATGGCTCTCCCTCCCCCTGACCCGGGCCTTGTGTCAAACCGCTCGCATCGCCATGCATCGTGCCTGTCCCGGATTTCGCCATGCATCGTGCCTGTCCCGGATTTTGGTCCCGAATTGTGCCTGTCTCAGAATATTTGAATTGTGCCTGTCCTGGAAAATATTGTGCCTGTCCCGGAAGATTCGGTGCCTGTCGCGGAAGGACCAGGCTGATTGCCCCCGCATCCCGCACTACTTAGGATAACTGCTCGCCTGAAACCGAAAACCCGGGAGTTCCATGCCGATCGAGTCCGTTCTCATTGCCAACCGCGGGGAAGTCGCCGTGCGCATTGCCCGGGCGCTGGCGGCGCTGGGGTGTCGTTCCGTGGGCGTCCATGCAACGGATGATGCCGACAGCCTCCATGTGCGCCGGGTAGACCAGGCCGTCGCCCTGCCCGCGAGCGGAGCCACCGCCTATGTGGACGGCGAGGCCCTGATCCGGGCGGCACGGGACAATGACTGCGACGCCATTCATCCCGGCTACGGCTTTCTCAGCGAGAACGCGGAATTCGCACGCCGCTGCGAAGAGTCCGGATTGACGTTTATCGGCCCAGGTTCGGCAACTTTGTCGCTTTTTGGCGACAAGATCGCGGCACGGTCGGTCGCCAGAAAGGCTGGCGTGCCGGTGGTGCCGGGCACCGACGGCGACACATCCGCCCGGCAGGCCCAGCAATTTTTCAGCGAACTGCCCGACGGGCAGGGAATGGTGATCAAGGCCCTGGCCGGCGGCGGAGGCCGGGGCATGCGGGTCGTGCAGGACGCCGGTGAAATCGATGCCGCCCACGCCCGCTGTCAATCGGAAGCCGAGGCCGCGTTCGGCAATCCGGCGGTCTATGTGGAAGCGCTGGTCGAAAACGCCCGCCATATCGAGGTGCAGATCGTCGGCGACGGCTCCAGGGTAATCCAGGTCGGCGAACGCGAATGCACCCTGCAGCGACGCCACCAGAAGCTGGTGGAGCTGGCGCCGGCACCCGGGCTGGAGCCAGCCCTGCGCGAACGACTCTGCGCGGCAGCGGTGGCGCTGGCACAGGAGGCCGGCTTTCGGAGCCTGGGCACGGTGGAATTCCTGGTCTCGGAAAGCAACTTCTGGTTCATCGAAACCAACCCCCGGTTACAGGTGGAGCACACGGTGACGGAAATGATCACCGGCCTGGATCTGGTACAGGCACAGATTCGCCTGGCTGGGGGCGCCTCGCTGGCGGACTGCGGGCTGAGTGAGTCACCGCTTACACAGGGCTGCGCCATGCAGCTGCGCATCAATACCGAAACCATGCAGCCCGACGGCAGCGCCCGGCCCACGGCGGGCACCCTGGAGGCCTGGGAGCCGCCGGGTGGCCCCGGAATCCGGGTGGACTCCTGCGGCTACCCGGGCTATTCCACCAGCCCCCATTTCGACTCACTGCTGGCCAAGCTGGTGGTCCACGAACCCTCCGGCGACCCGGCAACCCTGTTCCGGCGCGCCCGGCACGCGCTGGGCGAGTTCCGCATCGAAGGGGTGGAAACCAATCGGGCCTTTCTCCACGGACTGCTCGCCCACCCGGAAGTGCAGGCCTGGCGGGTGGATACCCGCTTCGTGGAGCGGCACATGGCGGAACTGCTGGCCGCGGCGGAGAAAATGCCACGTCACCATTTCACCTCGGCCGGGACCACGCGGCGGGAGAGCGAGCCCGCCATGGAAACACCGGCAGGCTGCATCGCGCTGCCCTCGCCGGTGGCCGGCACCCTGACACGACTGCTGGCCGCGCCGGGCGACGAAGTCACCGCCGGACAGGCCCTAGCCATTGTCGACTCCATGAAGATGGAGTTCGAGGTGAAGGCAGGTGCGGGCGGCACGGTGCGCGACGCCGGCGCGGCCGAGGGCACCCTGCTGGATGAAGGCTCGCCGGTGCTCTTTCTGGAAACCGACGCAGAGGCGGCGGACCAGGCCGCCACCGAGACGACACTGGACCCGGACCATATCCCGGACAATCTCGCCGAAGTCTTCGAGCGCCAGGCCATGCTGCAGGACGAACAGCGCCCGGAGGCCGTGGCAAAACGCCGCAAGCTGGGCATGCAGACCGCGCGGGAAAACCTGGACGCCCTGCTCGACCCGGACAGTTTCAACGAATACGGCGGCCTGGCCCTGGCCGCCCAGCGACAGCGCCGCAAGCACCGGGACCTGCTGGCACTGAGCCCGGCGGACGGACTGATCGCGGGCACCGGCACCATCAATGCCGATGTGTTCGGCACGGAAGCAGCCCGCTGCATGGCCATGGCCTATGACTACACCGTTTTCGCCGGCACCCAGGGGCTGATGAACCACAAGAAGACCGACCGCATGCTGACCCTGGCGGAACAGTGGCGGCTGCCGCTGGTGTTCTTCACCGAGGGCGGCGGAGGCCGGCCCGGTGACAGTGATTTCCCCGGGGTAGCGGGGCTGGACAACATGACCTTCCTGGGCATGGCGAAACTCAGCGGCCTGGTGCCACTGATCGGCGTGGTCAACGGCCGCTGTTTCGCGGGCAACGCGGTGCTGGCCGGCTGCTGCGACGTGATCATCGCCACGGAAAACGCCAGCCTGGGCATGGCCGGCCCGGCTATGATCGAGGGCGGCGGCCTGGGCCACTACCGGCCCGAGGAAGTGGGGCCGATTTCCATGCAGGGGCCCAACGGAGTCCTGGACATCGTGGTCGCCGACGAGGCGGAAGCGGCGACCACGGCGAGAAAATACCTCGGCTATTTCCAGGGCGCACTGCCGCAATGGGAACAGGACGACCAGCGGCTGCTGCGCCAGCTGGTGCCGGAACAACGCACCCGGGTCTATGACATCCGCCGGGTGATCCGGACCCTGGCGGACAGGGACTCGGTGCTGGAGCTGCGCGAACGGTTCGCCCCGGGAATGATCACCGCGCTGGTGCGCATCCAGGGCCGGCCCTTCGGGCTGATCGCGAACAACCCGGCCCACCTGGGCGGCGCCATCGACAGCGAAGGCGCCGACAAGGCGGCGCGCTTCATGCAGCTGTGCGACGCCTTCGACCTGCCGCTGGTTTCCCTGTGCGACACACCCGGGTTCATGGTGGGCCCGGAGACGGAAAAGACCGCCAGCGTGCGCCACATGTCGCGCATGTTCGTCACGGCGGCGAGCCTGGACATTCCCGTTTTCACCATTGTGCTGCGCAAGGGCTACGGCCTGGGCGCCCAGGCCATGGCTGCGGGCAGCTTCCATGCCCCCTTCTTTACCGTGGCCTGGCCCGGCGGCGAGTTCGGCGCCATGGGGCTGGAAGGCGCGGTGCGACTCGGCTACGCGAAGGAGCTGGAAGCCGTGGACGACCCGCGCAAGAAGGAAAAGCTGTTCAACCTGATGGTGCGCAAGGCCTACCAGCACGGCAAGGCCCTGAACATGGCCAGCTACCTGGAGATCGACAATGTGATCGACCCGCTGGAGACCCGCGACTGGCTGGCGCGTGGCATCACCTCGATCCCGCAACCGCAACCCCGTTCCGGCAAGAAACGGCCCCTGATCGATACCTGGTAAGAAGCGCGCTACGGGCTGCGGGCCACGGAGGTTTCAGCGCGTACCGCGCCCGTTGCCGGTCGCGAGAAACCCCAAAGAGCTCCTTGATTACGAACGAGCCTGAAAGCCAGAGAGGCCTCGGGAATGGATCAGAGAATCCCTCGCATTCAGTGCAATATCCGGGCTGCGGGCTACGAGCCCGGTGTCCCGGAGCGTGCCGCGCGCACCACCGCTTGCTGGAAACCCGGATAGAGCCGCTCCGTGGCCTGGACCACGTCGGCGAAGTTGGCATCGTCGCCAAAGCGATGCACCAGATAGCGGGCCATGTCGTCCACCGACCGGAAGGAACGATCGGACGTCGCGCGCACATGGTCCATGTCAATGGCCACTTCCCGCCCCACGGCACCACCCGCTCGGGAACCGACCATCCCCCCGAGCATGCCGCCAAAGGGCACATTGTCCAGCACCTGCCCCGCCAAGACATTGCCCGCCGCCGCACCGACGGCCGAGCCCGCGGCCTCCCCGGTGCGGACATTGATCGCCTGATTGACCCACTCGGCGGTCACCGCATCGCAGGTATAGGGGCTGAGATACTTGCCGGTGTTGTCGGGCAACAAC
>SLJS01000263.1 GCA_007135015.1 Alcanivorax sp.
CACCGGTTACCGGCATGGCGCCGGAAAACCCGCCGGCCAGATTCGAAAGCCCCAGCCCCCGCAGCTCCGCGTCAGCGTCGAGGGTCTCGCCGCGCTGACGTGCCAGCGACGAGGCCACGGCGACACTTTCGACAAAGCCCAGGAGGCTGATCAGCAGCGCGGGAAGCAGCAATGCCGAAATCAGCGGCCACTCCATTGTGGGGGCAGCCAGGGGAGGAAGGCCGGCGGGCAGCTCGCCGGCCACCGAAAGACCCTGAGTGTGCCAGCCTGTGTAAGCCACCAGCGCCGTGGCCGCCAGCACCACCAGCATGGGCGCCAACTTGCTGAGCACGGCGGCGGTCCGGGCGGGCAGGCCGAGCGCGCGCATCAGCGCCGGCAGTCCGGGACGCGCCAGCCAGAGAAGCACCAGCGCGCCCAGGCCCAGGGCGGCTGTACGCGGGTCAACTTCGTTGATGGCACGGCCAATGGAGACCAGCATGGCCGCCGCCGAACCCTTGTCTACCTGCAGGCCCAGCAGGGGTGCGACCTGGCTGACGATGATCACCACGGCGGCGCCGGAGGTGAAGCCACTGATGACCGGATGACTGAGAAAATTTGCCAGGGCTCCCAGGCGCAGCAGGCCCGCGGCCAGCAGCATGGCGCCCGAGATCAGCGCCAGGGTGGCTGCGGCGGCCACATATTCGGCGCTGCCCGGTTCGGCCACGCCCTGCAGGGCCGAGGCGGTCATCAGTGACACCACTGCCACCGGGCCCACCGCCAGCACGGCGCTGGAGCCCGCCAGCGCATAGGCGAGCAGGGGCAGTACACTGGCATAGAGGCCGATATGCGGCGGCAGTCCGGCCAGTGCGGCGTAGGCCATGGACTGCGGCACCAGCAGCATGGCCACCACCAGTGCCGCGGTCAGGTCGCCGGGCAGCTTGCGCCGGTGATAGCCGTGGGCCCATTGGGGGATGAGCTTTGACAGGGTTCCTGCCCCCGTTGCCATGCGCCGGTTCTCCCGTGCCGGTTTTCGTCTTCGCGCCTGGAGCGGCGCTCCTATGCGTTAGCGGTGGTTCGGCTCTGTTCGATGAGTTCGTAGAGCGCCATGCCCACCAGCATGGAGATCACGAACACCACGGCCCCCGGCTCACCGGCGCCCAGGGCCACCAGGGCCGGGCCCGGGCAGAAGCCCGCCAGGCCCCAGCCCACGCCGAAGCCCAGACTGCCGAGCACCAGGGGCTTGTCCAGGTCCCGGCGGACAGGAATGCGCATGGGCTCGGCGAGAAGCGAGCGCTCGCGTTTGCCGGCAATGGCAAAGGCGACGCTGCCAACAACGATGGCGCCGCCCATGACCAGAGCCAGGGAGGGGTCCCAGGCGCCCGCCAGGTCCAGGAACGACAGCACCTTGTCCGGGTTCGCCATACCGGAGACCAGCAGGCCAGCGCCGAAGATCAGCCCCACGAGAAATGCGGAAAGATTGGGCATGTTCATGATTCAGCCTCCGATGACGTGACGGACGATGTAGACGGTAATGAAGCCGGTGGCCATGAAGCTCACCGTGGCGACCAGTGATCGTGGCGAGAGCCTCGAGATGCCGCAGACCCCGTGACCGCTGGTGCAACCGGCGGCGTAGCGGGTGCTTACACCCACCAGCAGCCCGGCCACCACCAGCATGGGTACGCTGGCCTCAATGATGATCCCGGGCAGGGTGGCCACGGCGGCCCAGAGCAGGGGCGCGGCGATCATGCCCGCCACGAAGGCCACCCGCCAGGAAAGGTCTCCGGGCTGCGGGCGCAGCAGCCCGCCGACGACGCCGGATATGCCGGCAATGCGTCCGTTGACCAGCACAAACAGTGCCGCCGCCAGGCCGATCAGCATGCCGCCGGCCAGGGCGGACCAGGGAGTAAAGGAAGCCCAGTCTATGGTCATGAGGGTTCTCCGTCGTTTCCGGGTTGGTTTGCGCAATAGTGTTCGTAGAGCGTCTGGAGTACGGCCAGTGCCCGCTGGTCGGCGATACGGTAATGGATGTACTTGCCTTCCCGGCGGGTATGGACCAGCCCCTCCCGGCGCAACACGCCGAGATGCTGCGAAAGGCTGGGCTGGCGGATGTCGAGCTGCTGCTCCAGTTCGCCCACGGAAAGTTCCGCCTGACTGAGCTGGCAGAGCAGCAGCAGGCGGTCCTCGTGGGCCAGCACCCGCAGAACTGCTGTCGCCTCGCCGGCGCTGCGACGCATCTGCTCCATGTTCAGTGCCGTGGTCTCCGGCATCAGCGCCTCCTCGTTATGCTTCCATACATTATATTGACAAATAATATGTTTGCAAGTATATTGATGGAAATTACGCAAGGAGAGTGGCCATGAGCACCAATGTAAAGCCTTTCCTCGATCCGGACACGGAGACTTTCAGCTACGTGGTCTATGACCGTGAAGGTGGCCATGCCGCGGTGATCGATACCGTGCTCGACTATGACCCCAAATCCGGACGCACCTCCACCAGGGGTGCGCAGCGTCTGGTGGATTTCGTGCGAGACCGGAACCTGACCGTGGACTGGATCCTCGAGACCCACGCACACGCCGACCATCTGTCCGCGGCCCCCTTTGTGCGCGACCAGGTGGGCGGCAAAATCGGAATCGGCGAGAAGATCACCGAGGTGCAGAATATCTTCCGCGAGGTCTTCAACCTGGAAAAACAGTTCCTTGTGGACGGCAGTCAGTTCGACCATCTCTTTGCCGACGGCGAAAGCTTTCGTGTGGGAGAGCTGGAAGGCCGCGTGATCTACACACCGGGGCATACGCCAGCGGACATGTCCTGGCTGATCGGTGATGCCGTCTTCGTCGGCGACACGCTGTTCATGCCGGATGTGGGCACGGCCCGGTGCGACTTCCCGGGTGGTGATGCCGCCACGCTATACCGCTCCACGAAAAGGCTGATGGAGCTTCCCGACGAAACACGCATGTTCATGTGTCACGACTACCCGGGCGACCGCCGCCCTCATGAGCACCTGACGAGTGTGGGTGAGCAGAAGCGGCACAACATTCATGTGCGCGAGGGGGTCAGCGAAGAGGAGTTCGTGACCATGCGAGAGGAGCGTGATGCCACCCTGGAGATGCCCAGGCTGATCCTGCCGTCTATCCAGGTGAATATCCGCGCCGGCGAGATGCCGCCAGCGGAGGACAATGGCACCGTGTATCTGAAGATTCCGGTGGACCGGCTGTAGCGGCACCGCTCCCGCGAATCACCGCTCCCTTCGGGACGCGGTGATTGGCGGTCGGTTATCGGTTGTCGGTTGTCGGAAAGAAAGCATCCTTGCCGGAATCCGGGGCCTTCGTGGCTTGCTGGAGGGTCCCCTCTCCCCGCCGTGGGAGAGGGACAGGGAGAGGGGGGTCGAATTACGGGAAAGCATCAAGCAGTGCGGCTCGCGTAGCCATCCCCCTCTCCCCAGCCCCTCTCCCGCCAGGGGAGAGGGGGTTTTACGACACCCTCCTCGTGGGAGAGGGGTTGGGGAGGATCACACTGCTCAATGCTTTCCTGGACTTTGATTCCCCTCTCCCTGTCCCTCTCCCACGGCGGGGAGAGGGCCCCTCCAGCAAGGCCGAGAAGGCCCTGGGGTGCCGGTTGGTGGACCGGCTGCCAGGCTGTTTCTTGTAATATTTGCGCGACCTTCGCATCCTTGGCGGCAGACCCGGATGTCAAACGCCAGGAACCTTATCAATGCAGGACAGCCGTCCGCCGATTGTTGGCTCGCCAACGGATATTACGACCCCGCGCCCGCCTCTTCGTGATCGGCGCGAATGGAATCCGATGGGCGAGTCCATCCGCCTGGCGGATCACGGTTTCGGCTTTACCGCCGGGATCGGTGGCAGCTGTAGCGGGATACTGGATACATGAGCACACCCTGGCTGAGCGTAGTGATCCCTGTGCGCAACGAGGCCGGGCGCCTTGAACAGACCCTGCGGCCGTTGCAGCCCTGGCGCGCCCGGGGTGTGGAAGTGCTGGTGGTCGATGGCGACAGCAGCGATGCCAGTGCGCGCGAGGCATCGGAGTGGGCCGACCAGGTGCTGACGAGCTCGCCCGGGCGTGCCCGGCAGATGAATCTGGGAGCCGGGCATGCTCGCGCGCCGTTGTTGTGGTTCCTTCATGCCGACAGCACCATTTCCGACCGGCACCTGGCCGCATTGCGCGAACTTGCCGACACGCCCTGCTGGGGGCGTTTCGATGTGCGGCTGTCGGCCGGAGGGCTGACTCTCTGGCTGGTCGCCACGGGCATGAATCTGCGCTCGCGCCTGACCGGCGTGGCCACGGGTGACCAGGGCATCTTCGTGCATGAGAGCCTGTTCTGGCAGGCAGGCGGCTATCCGGACCAGCCGCTGATGGAGGATGTGGCGCTCACGGACCGGCTGCGCCGCCTGGCGCCGCCGCGGTGCCTGCGCGAGCCGCTGGTCACCGACAGCCGTCGCTGGGAGCGCCATGGCCGCTGGAAGACCATAATGCTGATGTGGTGGTTGCGTTTCCGCTACTGGCGCGGCGACAGTCCCGAGGCATTGCACCGCTGCTATTACGAAACGGAAGGAAGAGAGCTGAAATGATCGGAGTAATGTCACGCCGTCCCGAACCCGGGCGGGTCAAGACGCGGCTGATTCCGGCCCTGGGTCCGGAGGGCGCCTGTCGGGTCCATGAACACCTGCTTGACGAGACCCTCGCGGTGGTTCGGGACAGCCAGCTTCCTGCGCGACTGTTCTTTACCGGCAATGGCGAGCTCCCCCGGCGGCTGGCCGGGCAGTGGGCCGGACGTGTTCTTGCCCAGAGTTCCGGGGGCCTGGGTCAGCGCATGGAGGCAGCGTTGATGCGGATGCATGAGCAAGCCGGCCGGGTGGTGCTGGTGGGCAGTGACTGTCCCGTGCTGACCCCCGCATACCTGCACCGGGCCCTGGAATTGCTTGAGGACCATGACTTTGTGCTGGGCCCGGCCGAAGACGGCGGCTATGTGCTGATCGGCAGCCGCAAGGCTTCGTTCTGGTCCGGTTCCGGCGCGCTTGACGGGGTGGAAATGGGCACCGGCAGGGCTCTGGCGCAGACCCGGGCGGTGCTGGAGCGGGCCGGCTCCCTGGCACTGTTGCCCCGGCTCTGGGACCTGGATGAGCCGCGGGACCTGGAGCGTGCCTGCCGGGAGGTGCGGGGTTGGAGCCACCTGTTTGCTCCCGCATAATCAGAACAAGGTGCATTGCTCCGCACCCGGGCGCCCGCAACCTATGCGGGCGGACAGCCCCGACAACCAGTGGAGACCAGGATGGACGAGCGGGAGCAGGTCATAGACAGGGAGATCTTCGACGAACTGCGTGAAGTCATGGGCGAGGACCTGGCCACCCTGGTCACTGCCTTCGTCAACGACGGAGAAAAGCGGATCCAGACGTTGCGGCAGGCCCATGCTTCCCGGGACTTCGATACCTTTCGCGATACCGCGCACTCGTTCAAGGGCAGCAGCAGTAACCTGGGGGCCGCGGACCTGGCTGACCTCTGCGCGCGGCTGCAGGACACACCGGTGTCCGAGCCGCAGGTGCCCGACATGCTCAAGGCGCTCGAGCAGGAATTCGTCCGCGCCTGCCGTGATCTGGAGCGGCTGGTCTCGGCCGGGTAGGCCTGCCGGCGCTCCGGATTTTCCCACCAGGGTGGATTCTTGCGCCCTGGAGCGCGCCTCCCTCGGATATCAGGGGCCCCCTGACAAGGCCTTTCCGATGGCGTTTCGGATGGTAACGTCAGTCACAGCATTTCATGGCCGGTATACGGCCTGGATGGCGCTTCCATGGGTTTCTGTAGGAGAGAAGGAAAAAATGGACTCCGTAATGTAAGAGATCTCCTACATTTGCTGTAATCCATGGTGACAATTGTGGGTTAGTTTTCCAGGGCAGGATGTGTAAATAGTTGAAAAAAGGCGGAAAAATGAATTATATCATAATGATATCATGAAACTAGTCCCTTTTTCCCACTTTCGTGACTGTTCAGCAGTGCTATATTGAACATGTGCCGCAGGGAAAGCTTGGCACAGGGACTGCAATGGAAGGCAGACAGGGATGTTGCTGTGAGCGCAATCGGGTACGGATAACCCGACAAAGGGCGGCAGGATGCCGCCCTTTCCTATTTCAGGAGCCGGGAATTTCTCGCGTGCCGGTTTACGGCGGCGGGGGGTTCAGGAACCAGGGTCAGAATGCAGGGAAAAAGCTCGGCAGGGACCTTCCGGGCGCGTCGGCGCCATTATTCCCATTCACGAATCAGTTTTTCCCGCTTGTTGGCCACGCCGTCCCATTCCGGGGCATCGGGCAGGGGTTCCTTCATTTCGGTAATGTTCGGCCACTTCTCGGACAGCTCCCGGTTCAGCTCCAGAAACTCCTGCTGATCATCGGGCAGTTCGTCCTCCGAGAAGATCGCATTCACCGGGCATTCCGGCTCACACAGGGCGCAATCAATGCATTCATCCGGATGGATCACAAGGAGATTCGGCCCCTCGTAGAAACAGTCCACCGGGCAAACTTCCACGCAGTCCGTGTGCTTGCAGTTGATGCAGTTCTCGCCTACTACGAACGTCATAACCTGTCCTCGCCGGGGTCTCTCAAAAGGCGGAGCTAGTCTAGCCAGTTCATCGCTTGCAGGCAAACCCCTGATACAGCCCGAACGCCCCTGTTTCCAAGCCCGGCGCGCATCTGGAAGATCCCCCTTTCCCTTGATGAGGGTGTCTTAAAAGCCCCTTTCCCCTGGCGAGGGTGTTGTAAAAACCCTCGACGACCGAAAAAGGAAGCTCCTGATCCTCCCCAACAACGACGGACACTTGATTAAGCGACCTGTTGTGCCTCAAACGCTTCCGGGCTGAGATACCCGTTGGCGCTGTGTCGGCGGACTCGATTGTAATCGATTTCGATATAC
>SLJS01000102.1 GCA_007135015.1 Alcanivorax sp.
TATGACGGCCGAAACCGGTAATCCGGCACGCAGAAGCACCGCAACAAGCGCAATCACCGCGCAGGAGCAAAGCGGAGACCAGGCGCCGAAGAAGGCGGCACCGACCACCATCACCGCCGCTCTTCCCTGAAAGGCCCGGGTGATGAGAACCTCCGCGCTGGTCGCCTTCATGTAGGCACCCAGTGCTACAGCCAGCACCAGGTAGGGCGACAGGAACACAAACTTCTCGCTGGCGGTGGCCAGGCTCGCACCCGCCTGGGACGGATCGAAGACGAGCAGCAATGCCAGCGTGCCCCCTATGGCAAGCAAGGCACCATCAACTCTCTCAATAAGCTCGCGCATCAGGGCGAGCGGGTCCAGGGGCCGTTTCCCGGTACTCTCGGCGTTGTCCATTTCCGTTACCTCCCTGTCTCGGTAGTCGCCGTGGCGCAGTACTGCCCCAGCAGGGACAGGAATCGCTCGGCATCCTGCGGTTCGATCGTGCCAATGCACGCAAGGCGAAGGTACTCCGTTCCTTCCAGCTTCCCGGGATAGATCGTGATCCGGTGCTGGTAAAAGAATGCCTGAAGACGCTCGAAGGAGAATGCCTCGCCCGACGGTGGCCGCACCGCAAGAAGAAGCCCCGCCTGATCACCCGGTTCCACCAGAGGCTCGAACCCCAGACGGCTCATTCCGTCCAGCAACATTTTCCAGCTCTTGCGGAAACGGGAGAGACGGTTCTTCCGCCCTTCCCGCTCGAAATTGTCCAGTGCCTGATCAAGCGCATACAAGGTCTGTACCGGCATGGTAAACCTGGCCTGCCGGCTTTCTCTGACGGCGCGATACTCCGCGCAGAGATCCAGGTAGAACGAACGGGGCCGCCATTGTTCCGCGTGCTCGATCTCGTCGATCCTGGCGAGCACGAAAGAAGCCCCCGGCATGCCGCCCAGGTTCTTGTTGGCGCTGGCGGCAACATAGGCAACCGGGTCCGCGTCCATATCGAGAGCAAGCGCACCAAAGGAGCTCATGGCGTCGACGAGAAGCCTGATTCCGTGCCGACGGGCTAGCTCACTCAGTGGCGCCAGATCATTCAAGAGTCCGGTAGTGGTTTCATGGTGAACCACCGCAATGTAGTCGACCGGCCCGGGGGCCTGGACGATTGCCTTTTCCAGCGCCGCGATGTCCACCGGTTTCCAGGGGCTGCTGCGGAATACGGTATGCCGGATGTCGGTGAGCTCGCAGATCTCCGCCATCCTTTTTCCATAGACCCCGTTATCGATGACCAGAATATGCCGGCTACCCCTTCCGGCCGCGCCAAGCATCGCTTCAACAGCCGCCATGCCACTTCCCGACAGAAGGATAGCCTCGGTGCCGTCAGGATCCGCTGCGATCCGCACAAGCCGCATCCTTGTCTCTGCCATGAGTTCCTCGAACTCCGGCGAACGGGGGCTGATGTCGGGCACCACCTGGGCGCGCTTTACGTTGTCCTCGGTTCCCGCGGGGCCCGGCGTGAACAGAACCGGCGCCTCCTCCTCCGCGGTCTTTATCATTACCTCAGGCATACTCCGGTTCCTCCGCAATACTCGTCATCAGCCTTCGAACCAGCTCGTCGGGGCGCTTGTCGGGTCGCGATAGCGGATCCATACTTGCCGACTGGATTTTCATGTGCACAAAAGTCAACGCCGGCGACTCCCGCCACTCCCGCACCGCGTCCGCCAGCTTTTCGCACGAGGTGACATGCAGTGCGCGCTCATAGCCGCACGCCGCCGCCACCCGAGCGAAGTCCACGTTGTGGGAGAGACTTAACTGCCCTCCCGTGGACTCGTGCGCGTTGTTGTCAAGCAGGAGATGCAGGAAGCGGCCGGCACCATAGGCAGCATTGGTCGCCAGTGAGCCCATTCGCATCAACAGGGCACCGTCTCCGTCGATCGCAATCGTCTCCAGATCGGGCCGCTGCCGCGACAGGCCCAACCCGACGGAACTGATGCAGCCCATGGAGCCGACCATGTACAGATTCCCGGGGTGATCCTCAATCTGATACAGCTCACGCCCTGTGACGCCAGTGGTGGCCAGCAGAACCGAGTCTGGACTGCGCATCGAGCAAAGCGTGCGAAGAACTTTCTCCCGCCGGGGAAGCTCTTCCTCACCACCGCTTTCCCGGCACTCCAGGTTACGGGCCTCGATATAAGGCTGTCGGGAGAGCTTGTACTCCGAGAAGGTCCCCTTCTTCACGACAAAGAACACGCTCCTGCCGCGCTCTATCATTGCATCGGCTTTACGAAGCTGCTCCGCCGCCTGCGATTCGTCCGGCGACAGATACATCCACTCAATCGCCATATCCTCGAGCAGGCGTTCGGTGATGGTCCCCATCAGCTCATGCTGGGGCTCATCACCGATTCCGGGCTCTCCGCGAAGAGACACAAAGCCCAGAACGGGAACACGAAACGGAAAGTTCAGTGAGGTCAGCGGTGATGTGGCATTCGTAAGCCCGGAGTTCTGTATCAGCACTACGCTTTTTGCGCCGCCGACCGTAGCCCCGAAACAGGCGGCCACCGCATCGCCTTCGTTTGCAGCGGCAATATAGTTTGCATTACAGATCGCGTAATTGATCAGGCTTTTCAGAAACGAGCACGGAACACCGCTGAACACGCCGTACCCCAGACGCTGAAGCTCTCCGCCAAAACGTTCTGTCGAAAGCATTACGATTCCTCCACGGGCGAATCGGCCAGGATCGGCCGTGATACAGCCTGAACGATGGTTTCCAGCGTACTGCCATCGGTACGAATCCAGCGTGGGAAACCGAGATGGCTCACACACACACGACCCTCCGGAAGATCAAAGGTCAGATTCCTGCCGGCGCTCACCGCAAAACGCCGTCCGGGCACCGGATTCAGTGCGGGCTGCACCGGTGCAAGGCCACGCTTGATATGGTGAGCAATATCCCAGCACCATTCGTTGTTCTGCTCATCCAGCGTGCTCACCCAGCAGTGCCAGTCATGGGTGACGAGTTCTCGGGAATGCGCTTGCTGTTCATCCTGTGCCGGGAAGAAATAGCCGATGTAGTAGGCACAGGGCACTCCGGCCACCTCGAGCAGCCTCATGAAGGCGGTATTGATATCAAGGCAGTTTCCGGACAGCGCATCACAACTGAGGCTGGGAAGCTCTCCGCCAACCCCGCCGTGCTGATACTGGAACCGGCGCGCAAGGCATTGCGCGATCACACTTGCCTTGTCGGCCAGGGATGCCCCCTCCAGATTCAGGCTGTCGTAGAGTTCGAGCACATCCTCGCCGAGCTCACCGGCGCCCCCGCCGGAGTCCCGGAAGTGAGCAAGAGGCACCGGGCGCCCTTCATTACGCAGCGTCAGGTTGATGGTCCATTCGCGGCGATCATCCACCACCGCATACAGCGCGCTCTGGGAACCTTCCTGCGTTTCCACCCTCCGTACCTGCCAGCCGCAGGGCGCATGAATCGCCGAAAAGCTCTGTACGGTGGTCTCTGGCGGGATTGGAATCAGAAGCGCGCTGGCACCCGAAGGGCGCCCACCTGCCGGGATCCGGATGCTCAGCTCCTGCTCCCGGGGCTCCGTCCCGGTATCGGTCTGTACTCCCTGTGCTGTATTCACTTTCTCGCTCCTCCTTTCCGGGTCAGCTGATGTAATGGGAAAAGATGCCGTAGATCCGGTGTTCGTCTTCGAGGTATTCGCGGTCGCCACGGGTCATCTTGGCCATCTTCGCGCCCGAATCTTTCCAGGGAATCCGGTGGTCGGAGAGGAAGGTGGTGAGCTTCGCTTCCTCACCATTGATCTGGAGGTCCTCGCCCGGGAAGGCCTCCGCCGCCGCGGCCATGACCTCCATCGCGGCATGATCGCTTCGCGCAATGACCGGACCAAGAACCAGCACCTTCGGTTGTTGACGGACCAGCGCAAAACCTTCAATGCCTCCGTTTCCATCGCGGCACACAAAACCCCGGGCACCCCTTTCATGGAAGTGACGGAAAAGGGTATCCCGGTCGCTGTGGTATATTTCCCGGGCAAACGCGGAAACCTCGTCAAGGTCGTGCTCATCGATTTCCGCGGTGGCGCTCGATGGGGACGGGAACCCGGATGCGGGGACATACAGACGGCAATAGGTACAGAGAAACTCGTACCCGCCGATTGCGCTGTACAGGCCAACAAGCCGCTCGGCCGCGTAGATCACCTCGTGGCGGCTCATCCGGTCAATGTACTCGAGGAATTTCACACCCTCTTCGTAATAGCCAACCTTCTGCCTGTATCGTATGTCGATAAGAATGCTGTTGGGATAGAAAATCTGCCCGGGAAGCTCCGTGGCAAAGGTTACGCCAATAAGATGGCCGTTACAGACGAACTTGAAGCAGGATCTGGGGGAAGTGTCGATCATGAATTCCAGATCCTCACGACCGAACTCCACCCACCCTTCTTCATAGAGAAGCCTCAGTACATCGTCGATGTCTTTCCGGGAAAGCAGGTGCATGCTCGCTTTGTCCTGCATTTCCTGGTCCTTGTCGTGCAACCTGTCAACAACGTCCATGGCTGCTTCCTCCTTGTAGACTGCTTTATTTCTCTTCGCCCTGATCCTTTCAGAAAAGATAACGGGCTCCGGCGTAGAGCCCTCGATTCGGGTGGAACTGCCCGAATGTCGTTTCCTCCTTCCCCTGGAAGTACACCGCTCCGGAGAAGACCCGCCACTGGTGAGCTGGTGCGTACCCGGCCTCCAGCTGATGAAAGAAGGAAGTGTCCTCGGTGTCGACGGTCGTCTCCCAGGTCACATCCGCTTCCAGCGCGTGAAAGGTCTTGTCGAGCTGCAGGGTGGCCAGGCGATTGCCCTCGGGAACAATGATCCGGTCTTCGTCTCCCTGGATATGACGATGGAAGTACTGGACATTGATATAGACGTTCCAGGGCCCGAACCCGTCGATGCCCACCACGGCCTCGGTCATGTCCCGTTCCACGAGGCCGTCCTCGTCGTCCGCGTAGCCTTCCACATCCGGGTGCAGGTGAAACGTTTCCCCATGCACCCGTACCACCTCCCATCGCAGGGACACCGGACCGGTGCTCCAGGCGCCGTCCAGACCAAACGCCGGACGGCGGCGATGGGCCCGATAGATGCTTACCTCGGAAGGCCCGGTGAACTCCCTGCCGTATACCGGAAAGCGGCTGTGGCCGTGGTAGGCCAGGCCGCCCAGGTCCAGGGTGCCGACTCGGGTGGTGTAGCGGAGTGCCGAGTCGCCGCGCTCGTCTTCGTCCTCGCCACGTACAGGCGTCAGGCCCTGATCGGCAAGGCGCTCGTTCCGGTAGTCCGGGTCAAACTGCCGGCAGGTCGACCCGCACCAGATGTTGTCGGCATCCGGAAATTCGTGGGTTTCGTTACCCGGTGCATGCACGATCTCCAGTGCCTGGTCCCCGCGCCGGAACTCCGCATGGAGCATAAGGCGGCCCAGCTTTCGGTCATCGCGATCTTCAAGAAGGAAACGATGTTGGTCGCCGGGGTTGATTACATCAATCGGGTTCAGCTCGTCTGCCCGCGCCCAGACAGGGTAGCGCTTTCCCGCAAACAGGCTGAACGAGCGCGCGGGCCGGAACTCCAGCCCCAGCTCGCGCAGGCGACTGCTATCACCACGATTGTCCAGCGAGTCGTACTCCGCCCGGCCTTCCGCCGTCCATACCAGGGAGCGGGTCCCGGCCCGTCCGGACAGGGAAAGATCAAGCCTTGCGATTCCGGAATGCTGATCCGGGAGCGCCCCCTGGTGGATGCCCCGCACCAGTGCATCGCCCCGGTAATCGGGCACGGACCACCCACCGGAGTCTCCCGCGACCAGGTTGACGGGAATCCCGGCGAGCGCAGCCACCAGCGAGCACCTTGAAGGGCAGTTCGGGCAGCAATCCATCATGCCATCACCTCCCGGTAAGCTCGGAGAATGTGAACCGGTAGTCGCCGACACCCACGTTGTACTGGATTTCCCTGACGGTCATGAGGGTGGTAGTTCCCTCCTCGTGGTTCTCCATGTGCACGCGGGTAGCGGTCCAGATATCATCAATCAGCTCGGTTTCCAGTACCTCCATGGACTTGTGGAGCTCCCCGTTCACGTAATACTCCACGCCGACTTCCATATCTCTGGTGGTATCCACCGTGGAGACAGTGCGGTCATAGGGGTAGTCATCGTCATTCGGCACCGACTCGATGACCACGAGGTCATCGTCCCCGGACTCCAGAAGGCGATACGAATAGCTGTCGGTGATCTTGTCTTCGAGATCGATATAGTAGAAATCCGTTCCGAACAGGCGCTCATCCTTCTGCGAGGAAGGAATTCTCCGCGGCTCCCGGCTTGCGGACCGGGAAAGGTAGAGCCACTGACGGTCCTCGCGATCATTGAAGGAATGGACAAGCAGCCCGGATCCGGCCATGAACGAAGGTGCGACGTAGCGCATCAGCGTTTTCGAGTCGTCACCGAAGTCCTTGCGCCTGACCTCCAGGGTGATTTCTCTTTCCGCCCCGGAAGCGGGCGTATAGTCCAGCACCAGGGTGCTTTCCGAATCATCACCGACATGGCGCTCGTGCACCTGGCGCATGATCTCCGCCGGGTCCCCGGCAACGGAGACCGAGGGCGCCAGCAACGCAAGCACCGCCAGTCGCTCAACTGCTTCCCTGATACTCATGCCTTTGCCTCCTCAGCAGGGGAATGATCTGTTGACTCACCCTCGCCCACGTTACCGGCGGTCTCGGGGAACTCCGGGCGCACCACGAGGAGCACGGAGGCCATGACCAGCAGTGCACCGCAGGTCGCGCCCAGAATGGTGACAATGTTCAGCAGTCCGAAATATGCGATCGGGACGAAATCGGAAAAGAGCATTACCGTATAGGCCACCACCAGCGCCA
>SLJS01000194.1 GCA_007135015.1 Alcanivorax sp.
CGCGGGTCCGGGCGGGCGGGTGCCAGCGCCCGCGGAGGCCGCTGATGAGGCTGCCGGCCCTTGCGCGCCCGCGGCAGCTGAAGCGCCCCGACGGGCTGACCCTGATCACCCTGGTGCTCGCGGCCATGGTGCTGATGCCGGTGCTGGTGCTTGCGCTCGCATGGCTGGGTGACGAGACCGAGACCTGGCGCCATCTGGCCGACACGGTGCTTGCAGACCTGCTCGCCAATACCCTGTTTCTGGTGGTGGGGGTGGGCCTCGGAGTGTTCTTCCTGGGCGTGAGCCTGGCCTGGCTGGTGGCCACCACGGAGTTTCCCGGACGGCGCTTTTTCGACTGGGCGCTGCTGCTGCCGCTGGCGGTGCCCGCCTATGTGCTCGCCTTTCTGGTGCTGGACCTGCTCGACTATGCGGGCCCGGTACAGGGCTTCCTGCGTGAACACCTGCCCGGTTTCACCGGCGGCAGTGCCCGCCAGACCTGGCTGGTGGTGGCGACCTTCTCCCTGGTCTTCTATCCCTATGTCTACATGCTGGCGCGCGCGGCATTCATGGTGCAGGGGCGCACGCTGATGGAGCAGGCGCGCATCCTGGGGCTGGGGCCGGGAAGTGCCTTTCTCCGGGTGGCGCTGCCCATGGCCAGGCCGGCCATTGCCGCCGGGGTGGCGCTGGCATTGATGGAGACGCTGGCGGACTTCGGCGCCGTGGCGGTGTTCAATTTTGATACCTTTACCACGGCGATCTATAACAGCTGGTACGGGCTGTTCAATCTGAACGTGGCGGCCCAGCTGGCTTCGTTGCTGCTGCTTTTCGTGTTGCTCACGCTGGTGCTGGAGCAGGCCGGTCGCGGCCGCGCCCGCTATGACCAGCACGGCGGCCAGCAGATGAACCGGTCCCGGCCCGGCGGGGTGCGCCGCTGGCTGATTACCGCCTACGCCGGCGGCGTCTTCGCGATCGCCTTTCTGATTCCGGTGGGACGGCTGCTTTTCCATGTGGTGGACACCGCCTGGCAGGACCTGGACGAGCGCTATCTGGGGCTGGTGGTACGCACCCTGAGCCTGGCCGGCGGGGCGGCCTTCGCGACGGTGGCGCTGGCCATACTGCTCGGCTATGTGCGCCGCACCCGGCGCCACTGGCTGGTGCATGGGGCCATTCGCGGCGCCACCGTGGGCTATGCCATGCCGGGGTCGGTGCTGGCGGTGGGAATCATGCTCAGCTTCGCTGCTATGGACCGCTGGCTGAACCTGGCTCTGGGCATCGGGCCGGTGCTGGTCGGCGGGCTGGTGGCGCTGGTGATGGCCTATGTGGTGCGTTTCCTGGCCGTGGCGTTCGCGCCGGTGGACGCGGCCTTCGAACAGGTCCGCCCGCGCCTGATCGAGGCGGCGCGCACCCTGGGGGCGACGCCCCGTGATGCCGTGCGCCGGGTCTATGTGCCGCTGCTCACCCCCGGCATCGTGGCCGCTTTTCTGCTGGTGCTGATCGACGTGATGAAGGAAATGCCCGCCACCCTGCTGCTGCGCCCCTTCGGATGGGACACCCTGGCGGTGCGTATCTTCGAGATGACGGTGGAGGGCGAATGGGCCCGCGCCGCCCTGCCCTCGCTGACCCTGGTCCTGGTGGGCCTGCTGCCCGTCTATCTGCTCATGCGGCGCATACGGTAGCGCGCCTTCGGCGCGCTGGCGGTCAGCAGGCGGCGGTCGGTGGCCGGAAAGATGCCGTGACGCCTTTACACGAGACCCTTGTAAAGAGGGTGTCGCAAAAGGGTCTGCTGGCATCTGTAGGAGCGCTGCTTGCAGCGCGAAAACCCCGGATTCCGGCACGGTGCCAGATTCTTCGCGCTGCAAGCAGCGCTCCTACACGGGTTTCTGCGACACCCTCACCAGCGGAGAGGGGCTTTTTACGACACCCTCATCAAGGGAGAGGGGCTCTTGCGGCGCCGCAAGCCCGATTCCCGGGAGGCCGCTCGTTCCGGGCCCCGGGGCGAGGCTGCCCGTGGTCGTGGCTGCGACGCTGGGGGCGGCCTCCCGCCGAGACTCGCAGCAGCAATCCCATCCATGTAGAATCCCTCGCACCGAAGCAGCCCCCAAAGACCGGAGTTATGGGTAACCGTACGCCCCTGTATGACAATCATGTCCGGGCCGGCGGCCGAATGGTGGATTTCGGCGGCTGGGACATGCCCGTGCATTACGGCTCCCAGGTGGAGGAGCATCACGCCGTGCGCGGCGACGCGGGCATGTTCGATGTCTCGCATATGACGTTGGTGGACATACAGGGTCCGCAGGCGCGGGAATTTCTCCGCCGGCTGCTGGCCAATGACGTGGACCGCGTCAGGGAGGGCAGGGCGATCTATACCGCCATGCTCAACGAGCAGGGGGGTATCCTGGACGATCTGATCGTCTACAAGCGTGGCGCCGAGGATGATTATCGCATGGTGGTGAACTGCGCCACCCGCGAGAAGGACCTGGCCTGGATGAAGGAGCAGGCTGGCAACTTTGATGTGGCCATTACGGAGCGTCCCGAGCTGGCCATGCTTTCCGTGCAAGGTCCCAAGGCCCGCGAGCGTCTTGCCGGCCTCCTTGAGGGTGAGCGGGCCCGTCAGGTACGCGAGATGAAGCCCTTCCGTTTTGCGATGGAAGGCGACTGGATGATCGCCACCACCGGCTATACCGGCGAGGATGGCGTGGAAGTCGTGCTTCCCGGTGAGCAGGCACCGCAGCTCTGGGAGAAGATGGCCAGCGCGGGCATAGTGCCCTGCGGACTCGGCGCCCGGGACACTCTGCGCCTGGAAGCGGGCCTGAACCTGTATGGCAGCGACATGGATGAGAACATCACGCCGCTGGAAGCCAATATGGGCTGGACGGTGGCGTTTACCGAAGGGCGTGATTTCATCGGTCGGGAGAGTCTGGAACGTCAGCGTGAAAGTGGCGATCATGCCCGGCTTGTCGGCCTGATCCTGGAAGGTCGTGGTGTGCTGCGTTCGCACCAGACAGTGCTGACGGAACAGGGTGACGGGGAAGTGACCAGCGGAACCTTCTCGCCCACCCTGGGTGAGTCCATTGCCCTGGCCCGCGTGCCCGCCGGCGCCAGCGGTGCCGTCGAAGTGCAGATCCGCAAGCGGCAGCTGCCGGTGCGTATTGTGGTGCCGCCTTTCGTGCGCAACGGCGACAAGGCCTTCCAGGAAACCTGAGTGGTTGCCCCAGGGCAGCTGTTTTGTACAACCGGACAAATGAAAGGAAGGATGCGGTTATGAGCGAGATTCCCGGCGAGCTTCGTTACGCCTCCAGTCACGAATGGGTGCGCCTGGAAGACGACGGTACCGCCGTGGTCGGCATCAGCCAGCATGCGCAGGACGCACTGGGAGACCTGGTGTTCGTCGAGCTGCCTGAACAGGGCGAGACGGTGGAGGTCAGCGACGAAGTGGCGGTAGTGGAATCGGTCAAGGCGGCCTCGGATGTCTATGCGCCGCTTTCCGGCGAGATCGTCGCGATCAATGAGTCGCTGGAAGACTCTCCCGAGCTGGTCAACCAGGATCCTTATGGCGACGGCTGGCTGTTTCGCGTACGTCTGGCCAACAAGGCGGAATGGGGCGAGCTACTGACCGCCGATCAGTACAGCGAGCAGCTGGAAAACGAAGAGTAGAAGTGTGACGGACTCCGGGTCGCGGCGTTGATGACGCCCTGTTGATGGGCGGCCCTTTACTCTGTCTCTATACTCTGTCTCTGTGGCAAAACCTCGAACGGGATTCCTTGACGATGCCCTATATTCCCCACACTCCGCAGGATGTGAAGGAGATGCTTGCGGCCATTGGCGCCGAAAGCATCGAGGAGCTTTTTGACGAAATTCCCGGGCACCTGAAGGCGGGCAGGCTCGAGGCCCTGCCGGAAGGGCTCTCGGAAATGGAAGCCACCGCCGTGATGGCCGCCCGGGCGCGTCAGGACGAGGGGCTGGTGTGTTTCGCCGGCGCCGGTGCCTACGAACATCATATTCCGGCCGCGGTCTGGGAACTGGCCACCCGGGGCGAGTACTACACCGCCTATACGCCTTATCAGGCGGAAGCCAGCCAGGGCACGCTGCAGGTGATCTACGAGTACCAGACGATGATGGCCCGGCTGACCGCCATGGATGTGAGTAATGCCTCGGTCTATGACGGAGCCTCGGGGCTGGCCGAAGCGGTGCTGATGGCGCTGCGCGCCAATCGCAAGTCAAAGTCCCGCCGCGTGCTGATGCCGGAGAGTGTGCATCCGCGTTATCGCCAGGCGGTGGATGCAATCTGTGTGCATCAGGGCGTCGAGCAGATCTCCGTGGCCTTCGAAAGTGCCACCGGCACCACCGCGCTCGACAGCGTGAAACCGTACAGTGGTGAAGACATTGCCGCGCTGGTGATTCCACAGCCGAATTTCTTTGGTGCCCTGGAGGAAGTGGATGCCCTGACCGACTGGGCCCACGAGAACGGCATACTGGTGATCGGGGTAGTCAATCCCGTGGCCATGGCCCTGCTTGCTCCGCCCGGCGAATGGGGCGAGACCGGCGCCGACATTGTGGTCGGTGAGGGTCAGCCCCTGGGCGTGCCGCTGTCGTCCGGCGGCCCCTACTTCGGCTTCATGTGCTGCACGAAAAAGCATGTGCGGCAGATGCCCGGGCGGATTATCGGCCGCACCGTCGACGAAGAGGGCCGGCCCGGCTATACGCTGACGCTGCAGGCGCGCGAGCAGCATATTCGCCGCTCCAAGGCCACCTCCAACATCTGCACCAACCAGGGGCTGGCCATGACCGCCGCCACCATCCACATGGCCCTGCTGGGCGTGGACGGACTGGAGGCCGTGGCCGGGCACTGCCATGCCAATACTCGCGCGCTGCTCGAGCGGCTCACGGCCATTGATGGCGTCGAGCGGGTGTTCGAAGGGCCCTTCTTTCACGAGGCGGCACTGCGCCTGCCCCGCGACAGCAGAACGGTGTTGCAGGAGCTGGCGGACAATCACGGCATCCTCGCGGGCCATGTGCCGGGCCTGTATTACGAGGGGATGGAAAACACCCTGCTGGTCTGTGCCACGGAGGTTCGCACGGACGAGGAGATCGAGCGGTTTGGCAACGCCCTGGCGGAGGTGCTGGCATGAGCGGAGAACAGCTGATCTTTGAACTGTCCCGGTCCGGCCGCCGTGCCTATGCCCAGGCGCCGAAGCCCGTGGACGACAAGCACCTGTCGGACCTGCCGGCGAAATTGCGGCGCAAGGAACGCCCCGGGCTGCCCGAGGTGTCCGAGCTTCAGGTGGTGCGGCATTACACCCGGCTTTCACAGAAGAACTTTGCCATCGACAAGCAGTTCTATCCGCTGGGCTCGTGCACGATGAAGTACAACCCGCGCGGCGCCAATCGCGCGGCCATGCTGCCGGGCTTTCTTGGCCGTCATCCTCTGGCGCCGGAAAGTCACAGCCAGGGGTATCTTGCCTGCCTTTACGAGCTGCAGGAGATCCTTCACGAAGTTACCGGCATGGCCGGCGTTTCGCTGGCACCCATGGCCGGCGCTCAGGGCGAGTTCTCCGGTGTCGCCATGATCCGCGCCTATCATCAGGCCCGTGGCGATGACGGCCGCAACGAGATCCTGATCCCCGAGGCGGCCCACGGCACCAATCCGGCCACCGCTTCCATGTGCGGCTACCGGGTGCGTGAAGTGCCCGTGGGCAAGGACGGCGACGTGGACCTGGAGGCGCTGCGTGAGGCCTGCGGACCGCAGACCGCCGGGCTGATGATGACGAATCCCTCCACCTGTGGTGTGTTCGAGCGGCGTATCGAGGAGATCGCTGCCGCGGTGCACGAGGCGGGCGGGCTGCTCTACTACGACGGCGCCAACCTGAATGCCATCCTCGGCAAGGTGCGCCCCGGCGACATGGGCTTCGATGTGATTCACATGAATCTGCACAAGACCTTCGCCACACCCCATGGCGGCGGTGGCCCCGGTGCCGGTCCGGTGGGAGTGTCCGAGCGTCTCAAGCCCTACATGCCCACACCCGTGGTCACCCGTGACGGTGATACCTATCGGTGGGTGGATACCGACGAGATTCCCGACAGCATCGGCCATCTTTCCGCGTTTCAGGGCAATGCCGGTGTATTGCTGCGCGCGTACTTCTACGCGCGCGTACTAGGCCGCGAGGGCATGATCCGGGTGGGTGAGTATTCCACCCTGGCGGCCAATTACCTGTTGCGGCGGCTGGAGTCGGTGGGGTGCCGGGCGGCCTATCCGGATCGCCGGGCCAGTCATGAGTTCATCATTTCCTTCTCCCGCGAGGCGAAGGAAACCGATGTACATGCCATGGATATTGCCAAGCGTTTGCTGGACTACAACCAGCACGCGCCCACGGCCTACTTTCCGCTGCTGGTTCCGGAGTGTTTCCTGATCGAGCCCACTGAAACCGAGACCCGCGAAGCGCTGGATGAATTCGTCGAGGCAATGGGCGAAATCCTGCGCGAGGCCCGGGAGAGTCCGGAGCTGGTCAAGGGCGCGCCCTACACTCAGCCGGTGCGCCGGCTCGACGATGTGCGCGCGGCCAAGCAGCTGGATCTGACCTGGTCGGAGTAGCGCCCTTCGGGCGCAGTGGCCAGAGGCGAGAGGTCAGAAGTCAGCGGCGAGAGGGGAGAAAGGATAATTCTTTCCCGAGAGAGGCTGTCGCAAAAGGGGTGATCCTTGATCGGGTAAGAACCCTTCTGCTTGTGGGAGCGGGGCTTGCACCGCGAACCTTCCAGAGCGGTGGGAGGTCTTCGCGGTCCGAGGCCCGCTCCCACAGGTGCCATCAGACGTTCTGCGACCCCCTCCAGGGGGAGGCAGAAAAGCGTTGAGCCGTGCTAGCGTGGCCGAAGGCCACGCGCACAGAGCGCCGCAAG
>SLJS01000134.1 GCA_007135015.1 Alcanivorax sp.
CCCTTGCCCCTTGTCCCTAAAGTATTCAATCCTCGTCGCGAGACCTGCGGCCACGACGGCCGAAAATGCTGCCAAGGCGGGACTCGACGATCTCGACACTGGTGCGGGCCATGTTCCGGGTGGTGCCCTCGAGCACTTCCCGTGTGGGGATCTGGGTGACACCGTCAATGACCCCGCGCCGCACGCCCTCCTCCACCTTTTCCGCCATCAGGTCCGCCGCCCGCCGCGCTTCCCGGTCCAGCAGTTCCTCCAGGTCCTCCGCCATGCGCGGGGCCATGTGAAAATGCATCCAGGTGGCGATGGCCGTAACCGTCAATCCGGCACTGACCAGACCGGTCAGCAGGATCATCAACCAGGGTGCCATGTCCACTCCTCCAGAACCTGTTCAGGGCCCCGGGCCTTCGCCCGGATGCCCCCGCCCCTTGTCAATCGGGGCGCCTTGCCATGATTGTAGCGCGAACCGGGCCCGGATAGCCCTCCCGGGTCCGGTTCGCATCCTCCGGGTCGAGAAAATCCGCCAGCGAGCGAAATTGCATCCAGTCCGTGGCGCGTTGCTCATCCACCCTGGTGCGGGTCACATCCACCACGCGCACATCCGTGAAGCCGCAGCGCCGCAGCCAGATCTCCAGCATCGGCGGACTGGGCAGGAACCAGACATTGCGCATAGCCGCGTACCGGCCCTCGGGCATCAACAGGGTCTGCGCGTCCCCCTCGATCACCAGGGTTTCGAGCACCAGCTCGCCGCCCGGGCGCAACGCCTGTTTCAACTGCACCAGATGATCCAGCGGCGAACGACGGTGATAGAGCACCCCCAGCGAAAAGACGGTATCGAAAAAATCCGCCTCGCCGGGCAGTTCCTCCAGCCTCCCCGGCAGATACCAGACCGGCGCGTCCGGCACATAGCGCCGGACCGCCTGATACTGCATGAAAAACAGGATCCCCGGGTCCACGCCCAGCACCAGCCGGGCACCGGCGCCGTGCATGCGCCAGCAGTGATAGCCGGAACCGCAACCCACATCCAGCACCCGGCGCCCGGTCAGGTCGCTCAGGTGCGGGACGATGCGCTGCCACTTCCAGTCCGAGCGCCATTCGGTATCAACTTCCATATCGAAAAAGCGGAAGGGCCCCTTCCGCCAGGGCATCAGCCCGCGCAGTCCCTGCTCCAGGCGCTCACGTTCGGCCGCCGGGAGGACACCGGGGCGGCCGATTGCAATGGTATCGGCCGCCGTATCCACTTCCGCGGGCCCGGAGGGCAACTGTTCCAGCGACCGGGACCACTCCGCCAGGTCTCCGTGGGGTTTCTCCAGCAGGTACCGCCGAGCCAGCCACCCCGCCGGCTCCGCCCAGGCGCGCGGGCCGTTCTCCGCCAGGGCTTCTTCCAGTTGTCGGCAGTAACTCCGCATCAGCGAATGGCCACCAGTGACATGAAATTGAAGCAGCTGAACCAGGGGTGCACGCCGGAAAAGCCGGCCTCGCGGAGCCGGGCCTCGTGGGCGGCAAGGGTTTCCGGAACCAGCACCTTCTCCAGCGCGGTACGTTTCTGGCTGATCTCCATTTCGCTGTAGCCGTTGTTGCGCTTGAACGCATGATGCAACGCCTGCTGTAGACGGTCCTCTTCCGGGTCGGCAAAACGGATCTTCTCCGACAGCACCAGTATGCCGCCAGGCTCCAGGGCTTCGCCGATCCGGGCGATCAGTCTGTCCCGGTCCGCGGGAGGGAGAAACTGCAGGGTAAAGTTCAGCACCACCACCGAGGCACGCTCCAGGGGATGCTCGCGGACATCGCCACAGAGCAGCTCCACCGGAATCTCCGGCGGTTCGCCCTCGCCCAGCAGCTCGCGGGCCCGTTCAATCATCGCCGGCGAGTTGTCCAGGGCCACAATTCGGCAGTCCCGGTGGGGAACCAGCCGCGCCATGGCGAGGGTGCTGGCGCCCAGGGAGCAGCCCAGGTCGTACAGGCAGGAACCGGGACGTGCATAGCGAGCCGCCAGCACACCGGTCATTTCCACGATGGTGCTGTAGCCGGGCACGGAGCGACGGATCATGTCGGGAAAGACGCGCGCGACCTGTTCGTCGAAACTGAAGCGCTCGATCTTCTCCCGTTCACGGGCATAGATACGATCAATGTCACCACTGTGGCTCATGATGCCCGCCCTCCACAAACGAAAAAAGCCGCTCCAGGCGGCTTTCCACTATAACGTACCTTGCTCGTGAACTGGTCGGGACGGGAGGATTCGAACCTCCGACCCCCACAACCCCATTGTGGTGCGCTACCAGACTGCGCCACGCCCCGATTCACGCCCGGGGCAGTGCCCCGAAGCGGCGGCAATCATACCGGATTCATTCGGAGGATAAAAGAAGCTTTGCCGGGCTGCGGGCTGCGGGCTGCGGGCTGCGGGCAACAGGATACAAAGGCGCAGCAGTGATCAACTGCTCTGCGTACTTCCTCCCCTCTCGCTGTCCCTCTCTCCCACCAGAGGGGGTCACAAAAGGTCTTCGTTGGCGAAGCAGGTCGATCAATGGGCTCCCTCCGCCCCCCTTCGCAGGGAGGGTGTCGTAAAAGGCTTGTGGGAGCGCACCTTGGGGCGCGAAGAACCTGGCACCATCCCGGAATCCAGGGCCTTCGCGGGCTTGCTGGAGGGTCCCCTCTCCCCGTCGTGGGAGAGGGACAGGGAGAGGGGGATTGAATTACGGGAAAGCATTGAGCAGTGCGGCTACCGTAGCCTTCCCCCTCTCCCCAACCCCTCTCCCACGAGGGGAGAGGGGCTTTTACGACACCCTCCAGGGGGAGCTCCACATGCGAGCGCCGAAGTAATCCGCAAGGCTTTTGCGACAGTCTCATTGCGGGAGAGAGCCGGGGCCATTGCAGGCACTGCGGCGAAAGCCGGTTTCCGGAGGATCTTGCAGAGCCGCCTCGGGGGCGGCGGAAATCAGGTGCGCAGGACGTCCAGCACGTCTTCCAGCTCGACGATCATCTGCCGGATCAGCTGCTGGTAGTGCGTGGCCTGCTGGCCATTGGCCCCCTCGGTGAGCTGCTGGCGGGCACCGCCGATGGTGAAGCCCTGGTCGTAGAGCAGGCTGCGGATCTGGCGGATCATCAGCACATCCTGGCGCTGATAGTAGCGACGGTTGCCACGGCGCTTCACGGGCTTGAGCTGCGGGAATTCCTGCTCCCAGTAGCGCAGCACGTGCGGCTTTACGTCGCAGAGTTCGCTGACTTCCCCGATGGTGAAATACCGTTTGCCCGGTATGGCGGGAAGCTGGTCATTATTACTTGGTTCCAGCATAAGCCTCGACCCGCTGTTTCAGTTTCTGCCCAGGGCGAAAGGTCACCACTCTGCGGGCCGTAATGGGAATTTCCTCGCCGGTCTTGGGGTTTCTCCCGGGGCGTTCGCTCTTGTCACGCAGATCGAAGTTGCCAAAACCGGAAAGCTTTACCTGGGTGTTGTCTTCCAGCGAACGGCGAATCTCCTCGAAGAACATCTCCACCATTTCCTTGGCTTCCCGCTTGTTAAGCCCCAGTTCCTCGAACAGTCGCTCGGCCATGTCGGCCTTGGTCAGCGCTCCCATGCAACAACCCTCGAATCATTCTCGTAAAGACGCTTTAAATTCTTGTTTTAGCCGGGAAAGTATCGCCGCGACCAGGTCGTTGATCTCACCTTCCGTAAGGGTGCGCGAACGGTCCTGGAAGGTCAAGCCCAAAGCCAGGCTCTTGTGTCCTTCGGCCACTCCCGGGCCCTGATAGACGTCAAAAACCCGGATTTCACGCAACCGCTCGTCGGCGGCGTCCCGGGCACTGGATACCAGCTCGCCGGCGGTCACCGGATCCGCCACCACCAGGGCCAAATCGCGCCGCATCGACGGCTGATCCGGTATTTCCTCGAACTTCGGCACCGAAGCCTGCGTGATCGCGGCAACCTCCAGCTCGAAAAGAAGGATATCGGACGGCAGATCCAGTTCCGTGGCAACCATTGGGTGCAAGCGCCCCAGCCAGCCACAGACCCGGTCACCACGCATCACGCGGGCACACTGGCCCGGATGAAGGGCGGAATGCTCCGCCGGTCGGAAATCCAGCCCTCCGGGGGCGGCCAGGGCCAGTACGGCCTCCACATCCCCCTTCAGGTCGAAGAAATCCGCCTTGCGGGCGGGCTGGTCCCAGTGCCGGGGCGCGGCGCTGCCATGGAGCAGCCCGGCCAGCACCGGCTCCTGGACCAGGCCGTCCTCGCCGGGGACAAAGCGCAGCCCGGTCTCGAACAGCCGCAGGCGCTCGCCCTGGCGATTCAGGTTATGACGGGCGGCGCCCAGCAGCCCGGCCCAGAGCGTGGTGCGCATGACCGCAAGATCCGCGGAAATGGGGTTGGCCAGTGCCAGCGGCTCGACCTCCGGGTCCAGCAGGCGCTGCACGGCTGGCTCGACAAAACTGTAGGTAATGGCCTCCTGATAGCCCCGGGCAATCAGTGTATCCACCAGGCGCCGCACCGGAACGCGGCGCTCACTCTCCCCGCCCTCGCCGGGGGGAACGCGCGGAAGCCGGCTCGGCAGGCGGTCATAGCCGTACACGCGGGCCAGTTCCTCGAGCAGATCCTCCTCGATGGCCATGTCGAAGCGCCAGGAAGGCGCCCGGACCGACCAGCCATCGCCGGATGCGGCAACCTGCATGCCCAGCCGCGAGAGGATGTCTTCTACCTCCCCGGCCTCCAGGGAAATCCCCAGTACCTGTTCAATACGGGAGGCCCGCAGGGAAATCTCGGCGGCCGCCGGTACATGCCCGGCGCTTTCGGCAACCTCCACCGGCCCCGGCTCTCCGCCGGCGATTTCCAGAATCAGTGCGGTGGTCCGCTCCAGGGCCTGTTCCTGCAGGGCCGGGTCCACCCCGCGTTCGAAGCGGTGGGAGGAATCCGTATGCAGACCGTATCGCCGTGCCCGCCCGGCGATCGCCTCGGGCGCGAAGAAGGCGCATTCGAGAAAGATATTCCGGCTTTCCGGGCCCACGGCGCTGCCCTGCCCGCCCATCACACCGGCCAGGGCCAGTGCGGCGGATTCATCGGCGATGACCAGGGTATCTTCATCCAGCATGAGCTCCTGGCCATCCAGCAGGGTCAGCTTCTCTTGCGGAGCGGCCAGACGCACCTGGATGCCGCCGCGCAGCCGGTCCAGATCAAAGGCATGCAGGGGCTGGCCCAGTTCCAGCAGAACATAGTTGGTGACATCGACCACCGCATCAATGGAACGCAGCCCGGCGCGGCGCAGCCGCTCGCGCATCCACAGCGGCGTCTCGGCGGCCGGATTGACCCCCCGAACCACCCTCCCCAGGTATCGGGGGCATTCCCGTTGCGCGGTCACCTGCACCGGAAAGCGGTCATCGATGACGGCGGGGACCGGCTCGATCCCGGGCGCCCGCACCTCGGTCTGTCCCAGTACAGCCACTTCCCGGGCAATGCCCCGCAGGCTCAGGCAGTCGGCCCGGTTGGGTGTGAGATCCACTTCGATGACGGTGTCGTCCAGCTCCAGATAGTCCCGCAGGTCCCGCCCC
This sequence comes from Alcanivorax sp., assembly GCA_007135015.1. Lineage (GTDB taxonomy): Bacteria > Pseudomonadota > Gammaproteobacteria > Pseudomonadales > Alcanivoracaceae > SLJS01. Next base: position 5,533 of record SLJS01000134.1, read on the forward strand.
ACCGGCGCGTCGGCGGGCAGCTCGAGCAGGCCGTCCACCCGGTCTTCGAGGCCCAGCTCCGACGCACCGCAGAGCATGCCCTCGGAAGGCTGGCCGCGCAGCTTCGTCTTGCGGATTTCCATGGGCTCGCCGTCGTCACCGCCAGGCAGGACTGCGCCCACCCTGGCCAGCGGCGCCTTCATGCCGGCGTATACATTGTCCGCGCCGCAGACTACGGGGCAGAGACCGTCGCCGGTGTCCACCTGGCAGACGCGCAGCTTGTCCGCGTCGGGATGAGAAGCCACCTCCTTCACCTCGGCCACGATCACATTGCTGAACGCGGGTGCGGCGGGCTCAACACCGTCGACCTCAAGCCCCGTCATGCTCAGCTGATGACAGAGCTGCTCGGTATCCAGATCCGGATTCACCCAGTCACGCAACCAGGCTTCATTGAAACGCATATCGCAGGCTCTCCTGTCCGTCCCGGGTTGCCATCAGCCGGCCGCTAGCGAAACTGCGCCAGAAAGCGCACGTCGTTTTCAAAGAACATGCGCAGGTCCGGCACGCCATAACGCAGGACCGTCAGGCGCTCCAGTCCGGCGCCGAAGGCAAAGCCGGTATAGCAGGCGGTATCCACGCCGCCGTGTTCCAGCACCCTCGGGTGCACCATGCCGCAACCCATTACCTCGAGCCAGCCGGAATGGCCGCATATCCGGCAACCTTCTCCACCACAGTGGGTGCAGCCGATATCCACTTCGGCCGAAGGCTCGGTAAAGGGGAAATAGGAAGGCCGGAAACGCACCGAAAGGTCATCCACTTCAAAGAAATCACGCAGAAAGGCGGCAACGGTGCCCCGCAGATCCGCGAAGGTGACGCCCTCGTCCACCAGCAGCCCTTCCACCTGATGAAACATGGGCGTATGGGTCAGGTCCGAGTCGCAACGATAGCACCGGCCGGCGGCCACCACGCTGAAGGGGGGTTCCCCGGCTTCCATGATCCGGATCTGTACCGGTGAGGTATGGGTGCGCAGCACATTCCCGTCGGGAAAATAGAAGGTATCGTGCATGGCGCGGGCCGGATGGTGCTCGGGAATATTGAGCGCCTCGAAGTTATGGTAGTCATCCTCCACCTCCGGGCCTTCGGCAACCTGGTAGCCCAGACCAGTGAAGAAGTCCTCGATCCGGCGCCGGGTACGGCTTACCGGATGCAGTCCGCCGGGTGGCTCGCCCCGCCCGGGCAGGGTCACATCCACACGTTCGCCGGCAAGCTGTTCTTCCAGACGGGCCCGTTCCAGCAGTTTCCTGCGGGCTTCGATCGCGCCGCTGA
>SLJS01000153.1 GCA_007135015.1 Alcanivorax sp.
CAGCAGGCGGACCAGCTCGTACTGACAGCCGTTGGTGTCCTGGTACTCGTCCACCAGCAGATGGCGGATCCGGTTGCGCCACTTTTCCAGGATCCGGTGCTGTTCGCGGAACAATTGCACCGGCAGGCCGATCAGGTCATCGAAATCCACCGCATTGCAGGCACGCAGCATGCGGTTGTACTCACCATAGGCCATGGCCGCGCGCAGCTGGTCCTTGTCCTCGGCGGTGGAGACGGCCTCCTCCGGACTTACCAGGTCGTTTTTCCAGCCGGAAATGCAGTGCTGGATATACTCGGCCGCCTGGACGTCCCGCTCGCTGTCACCCCGGTGCAGCAGCTCCTTGAGCAGCTCCCGGCTGTCGATCTGGTCCAGGATGGAAAATCCGCGCCGCAGCCCGCTGGCGGCCTGCTCCTGGCGCAGGATGCGCAGCCCCAGATTGTGAAAGGTCGACACGATCAGGCCCCGGGACTCGCCGGAGGGCAGTTGGCGGGCCACCCGCTCCTTCATCTCCCGGGCGGACTTGTTGGTAAAGGTCACCGCGGCGATATTGCGCGCCTTCACGCCCCGCTCGCGGATCAGCCAGGTGATCTTGCGGGTGATCACACTGGTCTTGCCGGAGCCGGCCCCGGCCAGCACCAGCATGGGCCCGTCGGCGTAGCGGACCGCCTCGAGTTGGTGGGGGTTGAGATCGTCCACAGCGGCATCCTTCGGATGAGCTTCGGCCCGGGGGCCGGAAAGGGGGCAAGCATACCAGTCCGGAGCCGCCTATCGTATCTTGACAGCGCCTTCGGAGCGCCGGGCGGGCAGGAGGTTGAGCGTTTTGGTCCTTGAGCGGGGCACCCGGACGGATTACCGTCATTGCCCTTCATCGGATTCAGCAACGGGGGCGCAACATGACGGATACGCCATTCAATCTGGACGGAAAGCGGGCGCTGGTGACCGGCGCTTCCAGCGGGCTGGGCGCCCATTTCGCGGTAACCCTGGCGGCGGCCGGCGCCGATGTGGTGCTGGCGGCACGCCGGGTGGAAAAACTCGAGGAAACCGCCGCCGCGGTCCGCGACCAGGGGCGTGAGGCCACGGTGGTGGCGCTGGATGTCTCCGACTACGCCAATGTGGAAAAGGCCTTCGCCGACATGCCGGCGCTGGACGTGGTGGTCAACAATGCGGGCATCAACCGCATCGGCGCCACCCATGATATTTCCGAGGAAGACTGGGACGCGGTAATGGACACCAACCTCAAGGGGGTCTGGGCGGTCTCGCGCTTTGCCATCCGCCACTGGCTGGACGCCGGCCGTGGCGGCAGCCTCATCAATATCGCCTCCATCCTGGGCCTGCGCATCGGCGGCATGCTTGGCCCCTACTGCATTTCCAAGGCCGGCGTGGTGCAGATGACCCAGTCGCTGGCGCTGGACTACGCCAAGGCGGGCATCCGCTGCAACGCCATCTGCCCCGGCTATTTCGAAACCGACATGAACCGGGACTTTCTCCAGACGGAGCAGGGCCAGAAACTGCTCAAGCGAGTGCCGTTCAAGCGAACCGGACAGATGCAGGAACTTGACGGGCCGCTTCTGCTGCTGGCCTCCGACGCCTCCAGCTACATGACCGGCGCCGTGATCCCCGTCGACGGTGGCCACCTGCAATCCAGCCTCTGACCGGAGCGGAATGCCTGGGCCGTGAAAGGCGGGTACCCGGCCGCAGGCCGGCAGGCCGGAAAATGAACAGGTGAAGGAGCACCCAGGCGCGAAAATTCGGCACCGTGCCGCCGAGATCCGGGCTGTTCGCGCTGCGAGCAGCGCTCCTGCGGAATAGCGAAGGAAGGGAAATCATGGATTTCACATTACCGAAAGAGATCGAAACCCTGCGTGGCAGAGTGCGCGACTTTGTCGAGCGCGAAGTGTTGCCACTCGAAGGTGCCCCACAGTATCGCGATGAGCACGAGAACCTGAAGGAAGAGGTGGTCGGCGCGCTGCGCGAAAAGGCGAAGGCCGAGGGCCTCTGGGGCTTCCAGTTGCCCCGCGAGCGCGGCGGCCTGGACACCGGCGTGGTGGGCATGGCGGCACTCTACGAGGAAGCTTCGCGTTCGCCGTTCGGTCCGCTGGCGTTCAATTGCGCGCCGCCGGACGACGGCAACATGATTGTCCTCAACAAGATCCTTTCCGATGAACAGAAGGACCGCTGGCTGCAGCCGATCATCGACGGCAAGGTGCGCTCGGCCTTTGCCATGACCGAGCCGGACGGCGGCTGTGGCTCCGACCCGTCGCTGACCTATACCACTGCCGAACAGAAGGGCGACAAGTGGATCATCAACGGCCGCAAGTGGTTTATCACCGGCGCCGAGGGCGCGCAGACTTTTATCCTGGTGGCGAAGACCGGCGACGATGAGCGCAAGGGACTGACCGCCTTTCTCTTCGATGCGGACCAGCCCGGCTGGGAAATCGTGCGGCGCATTCCCATCATGGGGCCGGAAGAACATGGCGGCCACTGCGAGCTGCGTTTCGATGGCCTGGAGATTCCCGACGAGAACCGTCTTCTGGAAGTGGGCGACGGCCTCAAGGTCACCCAGATCCGTCTGGGCACGGCGCGGCTGACCCACTGCATGCGCTGGCTGGGGCTTTCCAAGCGCTGCCTGGAGATCGCCGGCGAGTATGTACAGAACCGCATGAGCTTCGGCACCACCCTGGCCGAACATGAAGGCGTGCAGTGGATGCTCGGCGATGCGGCCAAGGACATCCATATCGGTCGGCTGCTCACCATGCAGGCGGCCTGGAAACTGGATCAGGGGGACTTTGCCCGAAAGGAAATCTCCATTGCCAAGATTCATGTGGCCGATACGCTGCACAAGGCCGCCGATACCGCCATTCAGCTCTGCGGCGCCCGGGGCTATTCGAAGGACACCCTGCTGGAATGGATCTATCGCTATGCGCGTCAGGCGCGGCTGGTGGACGGCGCCAGCGAAATTCACAAGATGGTGCTCTCGCGTTTCTATCTCAAAGAGGGCGGCGACTTCTTTAACTGGGGCTGAGCCGGGCACGTCATGGATTCAAAACAGATCGATGCACTGCGGACTTTTCTGCGCGAACAGACCGGCAAGCCGGTGGACATCAGCGGCGTTTCCCTGCTCGGCGGTGGTGCCATCCAGGAAAACCATGCACTGGATATCAGCGTCGACGAAGAAACCATCGCCGCCGTGCTCCGGTGCGACGCACCCTCGTCGGTGCCCGACTCCCGGAGCCGGGACCAGGAGTTCGCCCTGCTGCGCGCGGCCTTCGACGCCGGCGTGACCGTGCCCGAGCCGCTCTGGTTCGGTGATGCCTCCGTCATCGGCAGGCCCTTTTTCATCATGCGCCGCGCGCAAGGTACCGCCGCCGGCCACCGGATCGTGCGCGATACATCGCTGGCCCCGGATCGCGAGGAACTGGTTCGCCGCATCGGTCGGGAAATGGGCCACATTCATTCCATCGCCCCGCCGCGGGACGATCTGGCCTTTCTGCCTGTTCCGGAAGAACATCCGGCGGCGCTTTTCATACGGGAGTCGCGGGAGTTTCTGGACAGTTACCACAGCGCCTACCCGGCGCTGGAGTGGGGGCTGAACTGGCTGGAGCGGAACATGCCGGAGCGTGAGCCGCTGTGCCTGGTGCACCGGGATTTCCGTACCGGCAACTACATGGTCGACGAGAGCGGGCTTACCGCCGTGCTGGACTGGGAGTTCACCGACTGGTCGCAGCCGCTGGAAGACCTGGGCTGGTTCTGCGCGCGCTGCTGGCGTTTCGGCCAGCTCGCCGAAGATCGGGCCGCCGGCGGTGTGGGCTCACGCGAGGCGCTGTTCAACGGCTACGAGGAAGTCACCGGCCGGCGCCCCCGTGGCGAAGAGATTTACTACTGGGAAGTGTTCGCCCATGCGCGCTGGGCGGTGATTGCCGTCAAGCAGGCCGAGCGGCATATTTCCGGGCGGGAGTCTTCACTGGAACTGGCCCTGACCGCCCATATCGTGCCGGAACTGGAGCTTCACCTGTTGCGGATGACGGGACTGGACGGCGGGCAGGGTGCGGGTGCGTGACAGGCAAAACGGACGGGCAAAACGGAGAGAGCGGACATGCGTATACAGCCTGATGGTGTGAATCTGCTCGAGACGGTCAGCACGCTATTGAAGGAGGAGATCCTGGCCGAGCTGGAAGGCTCGAAGGCTTACGAGCTGCGCATGGCGCTCAACGCCATCGGCATCGCCCGCCGTCAGCTCGAGACCGGCGACCGGGTGGAGGAAACCGAGCGCGAGGTGCTTGCGGTAATGCTGGATGCGGAGCCGGAAGACGCCGATCTGGAACAGCGCTTCGCGCGGCTCGTTCGTGACGGCACCGTCGCCGACGATGACGCGCTTCGCACACTGTTGTGGAACCAGACGCTGAACCGGGTGCGCGAGAGTGCGCCGCGATACCTGCGGCAGGAGGGACTCGAAGAATAGGACCATTCCGTCGCGAATCCCGTCACGGTAGCCGAAACAGGAGAAGCAGAATGAAAAGACTGGCGTGGTTACTGGTCGTTTTCCTTGCGCCCCTGTTCTCCGGCTGCGAACGGACAGTTCCCCCCGAGCTCGAAGCCATCCGGGATGCCGGCGAACTGGTGGTCATCACCCGCAACGCGCCCACCACCTACTATGTGGACCGTCATGACCGGAACGCCGGTTTCGAACATGACCTGGTCCGGGACTTCGCCGAGCATCTCGGTGTGGAGGTGCGTTTCAGGTTTCATCACAGCATCGGCAGCACCAAGGAGGCCCTGCATGAAGGGCGCGGGCACCTGGCCGCGGCGGGGCTGACCCGCCTGGAAAGCCGGGAGGAGGAGTTCCTGTTCGGCCCTTCCTACCACCGGGTGCAGCAGCAACTGGTGTGCCGCCGAGACGGCAACCGTCCGCGCAACCTCGACGAACTGCCCGAGGTTTCCCTGCTGGTGATCGGCGACAGCAGCTATGAGGAACGTCTCGGGGAGCTGCGTGAAGAAAGGCTGCCCGATCTCGAATGGGAGTCCGATTCCTCCCTGACCACCGAGCTGATCCTGGAGAAAGTCTGGAACGGCGAAGTGGACTGCACCCTGGCCGATTCCAATATCGTGGCCATCAACCGGCGCTATTACCCGGAACTCGAAGTGATCATGCCCCTGAGTGAAACCCAGGATCTGGGCTGGATGATGCCACAGGAAGCCGAAGGGCTGCGCCAGGAGGTGGAGACCTGGTTCCGTGAGATGGAGGACTCGGGGCTGCTCTCGAACCTGATCACCCGCTATTACTCGCACACGGAAATCTTCGATTACGTGGATATCGCACGGTATCTGCGCCGCATTGACGAGCGCCTGCCGCAATACCGGGATCTCTTCGAACGGGCGGCGGAGCAATACGATGTCGAGTGGATCTTGCTGGCCGCCCAGGGTTATCAGGAATCGCACTGGGACCCGCAAGCGCGCAGCCCAACCGGTGTGCGCGGAATCATGATGCTTACGCTTCCCACGGCGAAGGAAGTGGACGTGGATGACCGCCTGGACCCGGAGCAGAGCATCATGGGCGGCGCGCGCTATCTGGCCAACCTGCGCGAGCGCCTGCCCGAATCCATCGAGGAGCCGGACCGCACCTGGATTGCACTGGCGGCCTACAACGTGGGGATGAGCCATATCTACGACGCCCGCCGCCTGGCCCGCAATTACGATCAGGACCCGGATGTCTGGGCTTCGTTGCGCGAAATGCTGCCGAAACTTTCCCGGCCGGAATACTACCGCCACCTTCCTTTCGGTTACGCTCGTGGCAGCGAGCCGGTGCATTACCTGCGCCGCATCCGCAACTACCGCGAGCTTCTGGAGCGCCACCTGGATGGCGAGGAGGTGGAAGCGGGACGGTTCTGGTAGGGCGCTCGCTCGCGAGCGAGCGCGGCTGTCAGTGGTCGGTTGTCAGTGGCCGGAATAGGGCCTGCCCGTGCCTCCTGGCGGGTATGAAACAAAAGCCCCTCTCCCTTCGCCGCCTTTTTTATGGTGAGCCGAAGCGGTGCATATCACTCAGGGAGCCGCGACCACCATGGGATCCCGCCGCCAGCGGCGCTTTTTGATGTAGTCGCCCTCTTCCACCCGGCTGACGGCGGTTCGGCTCACTCTCCTGCGCTCCATGCGACCTTCCGGGGTTTCGATATGCAGCCAGAAGGCCTGGCGGCGACGCTCGCGTAGCTGGCGTGGTTCGTCGTACCTGGAACGCGTGTCAAAATAGCCCAGCCAGTTGCGACCGGTTTCCACCTCCACCACCTCCCCCTCATAGGGCTGGGCGAAGCGCCAGGCGCTCTGGCCGATGTTGTACAGCACGAACAGCAGGAACAGCCCGATCAGGGCCAGCATCACCGGATAGAGCGGATGGCCCTTGCCGATATTGAAATTGAGGTTTGCCATGATCCCCCTCCCTGTCAGAGACTTTGCCCAAGCGTCTTTAATCCTGACCGGGGCCGGGCCGCAGTGCAATGGACGGGTTCTCCTGCCGGCGGTTTCCGGGCGCTTGTTCCAGTAAATAGAACGATAAAGACACCATGCGCTTTCTCAACCTTGGCAAGAAGGACGAATACGGTCGCCAGCGGCGCATCGAGCACCGCGGCAGGTATCTGCGGGCCAGTCGCACCGGCGGGGTGGCGCTGCGAGCCCAGGCGAAAGCGGCGGGGGTGAACTTCACCGCCAATACCAGCCGGGGTTTCCGGGTGGGGACGACACCACTGAAGAACACCCAGGTGGCGTTCCAGAACGGGCGCTTCGATGAGGGTTTCGCAAAAGCCCTTCGCTGGTATGGAGGGTAAAAAATTGGACTCCCTCCCCCGCGAG
>SLJS01000230.1 GCA_007135015.1 Alcanivorax sp.
CGGCGTGCTTTGCGTTGGTGGGCCGGCACAGGCAGCCGGGGACTGGAGCGTTTCGGTATACGGCGCCAGGAATTCCCCCGACCGCCTTGTGGATATTCTGTTCCGGCCTCCGCCGGAGATGCGCAACTCCTGGCTGTATGCAGTGACTGTCGGCCATGTCTTCTACCATGGTGCCGGCTTCCAGGCCGAGGCGGAACTGCAGCTGGTGCGTCATACCGGCATGCAGCGGCATTTCGAGAGCAATGCGGTGTGGCTGGCGCGCTGGAAGGGGCTGGGTGGTGAGACGCTGCCGGGATTCAATCTTGCGCTGGGCCAGGGCCTGTCCTGGGCGTTCGAGACGCCGCCGATCGAGCCTCGTTCCACCCCTGATGAGGAAGAATCCACCCGGCTGCTCAATTACCTGATGGTGGAGGTGGAGATGCTGCCGCCCGGCAACTCCCCCTGGAGCGTCTTTGGCCGCATCCATCACCGCTCCGGGGTTTTCGGGCTTTTTGACAATGTGAGCGGGGGGTCGAACTTCATCGGCATGGGGTTACGGTATCGGTGGTGATGACGGGCGTCACAAGACCCTTTTGCGGCACCTCGATGGCGCGTGGCGCGCCGCAAGCGGCGGGCGAAACGGTGCAGGGATGATGACAATGACTGCTGTTCGGTTGAATTGTGTGCCGAGGGCCCCTATTCTCCCGTTGAGTCCCGATTGCCGGAGGCGGAACGATTGGCCCGCTCGATTACGGTGAGCGGGCGTTAAGCTCCGGCAGGGGAAAGGGAACCATCAACAACCATGAGGAGCCACCCATGAAGAATCCGCTGGACAGTATTACCGGCACCATTGTCTCCGGAGTCATCCTGACGGTCATTCTGATAGCCGTTGCCCAGGGCATCGCCTGAGCCGCGGCTCCGGCGGTATGGACGTCAGGGCCTGGAGAGACGTAGAGAGACGTTTGAAACGAGTCGCGCGGCAGCCCCTTTGTGTTCATGGCTGCGCGTGTTGTTTTGAGGATCGAGAATCGGGAAGGGGAACATTATGGAATTCGCTGTTGAACCGCTCATTCGCTGGCTGCATATTCTCGCCGGCATTACCTGGATTGGTCTGCTGTATTACTTCAATGCCGTTCAGGTACCGGCCCAGGCGGAAGCCACCGCCGACAAGGACGGCCCCGGACCCGCGGCCATTGGCAAGTATGTGGCGCCCCGCGCGCTGCTGTGGTTCCGCTGGGCGGCGCTGGTGACCTGGCTTACGGGCGCCTGGTATCTGCTTAATCACGGAGATTTCCTGCAGGCCTTTGCACTCGGGCTGACCGAGGGGGGCGTGGCGTACCACACCCAGATCGGCATCGGCGCCTGGCTGGGTACCATCATGCTGTTCAATGTCTGGGTGATTATCTGGCCCAACCAGAAGAAGGTACTGGGCATGGTGGAAGCCAGCGACGAGGAAAAGGCCTCGGCCAAGCGTCGGGCGCTGCTGGCCTCGCGCACCAATACCATGCTGTCCATTCCGATGGTTCTGTTCATGCTTGCGCCCACGCACGGCTTTCCGCTCAGCTTCTAGCCACGGCGCAGGCCATGCAGCAGTGCAGAAGAACCCGGCTCCGGCCGGGTTCTTTGCGAGTGGCCAGGGGCAGCGTGAAGTCGACGGGCAGTGCCCACCCTCTGTGACTTGACAGCCAGATCGCGAATCCACCCTTGAGAAGCTCGGTGCTCGGCGTCAATGATGTCATCACGGAGTTTTTTTTGTAGTCTCGGACAAGGCTGGGTAATCGCACCAGTCAGGCCGGGAGGAGACTTCAATGACTGAACCGGATACGGCGGAGGAGCGGATGCTTGCTGCGGTGCGTCAGTTCCTGCGCGAAAGCGTGCCGGAACTGCGCAACCCGGATGCAGTATCGCTGGATAATCGCCTGGATTCGGAGCTGGGGCTCGACAGCCTGGCCAGGGCGGAACTGCTGGTGGTGGTGGAACGCACCTTTGGCGTGCAGCTGCCCGAGGATCTGTTTTCCGAGGCCGAGACCCTCGGTGACCTGCTTGACCACGCATTGCGCACACAGGGTGGCGGCGATACATCGGCGGCGGCCGCGCGGCGGCCGGCGGAACCGGCTGCCCAGCAGCAGGAGCGGTTCACGGTGCCCGAATTCAGCACCCTGCAGCAGGCGCTGCGCTGGCATACCGGCACCCATCCGGAGCGGGTCTACCTTCATCTTGTCACCGGTATCGGTGAGTACGAGCCGCTTACCTACCGTCAGCTGGACATGGGGGCGAGGCGAGTCGGCCACGGGCTGTTGCGCCACAATCTGGCCCAGCGCGAGACCGTGGCGCTGATGCTGCCCACGAGCCTGGAGTATTTCTACAGTTTCTTTGGTGTGCTCTATGCCGGCGGCATCCCGGTGCCCCTGTATCCGCCGGCACGGCCTTCGCGCATCGAGGAACACCTGCGGCGGCAGGCGGCGATTCTCAACAACGCGCAGGCAACGGTGATGATCACTGTGCCGGAAGCACGTCAGCTCGCGGCGCTGATCAAGGCAATGGTACCCACCCTGCGGCATGTAGTGGTGGTCGAGGATCTCTGGACGGACCCGCTGGAAGGGCCGGTGCGGGAAGAAGACGGAAACGATATTGCCTTTCTGCAGTACACCTCGGGCAGTACCGGCGAGCCCAAGGGTGTGACGCTGACCCACTACAACCTCTTTTCCAATCTCCGTTCCATGAACGAGGTACTGCAGGTGGACCAGGATGACGTATTCGTCAGCTGGCTGCCCCTGTATCACGACATGGGGTTGATTGGCACCTGTCTTTCCACGCTCTATTACGGCATGAATCTGGTGGTGATGTCGCCGCTGCTTTTCCTGACCCGGCCGTTGACCTGGTTCTGGGCGATCTCGCATTTTCGCGGAACCAACGCGCCGTCTCCCAATTTCGGGTATGAAATGCTTCTCAAGCGCATTCGTGACGAGGACATGGAAGGCATTGACCTGAGCTCCTGGCGGATTGCCTACAACGGAGCCGAAACGGTGAGCCCGGATACCATTGTCCGTTTCACGGAGCGTTTCCGGCGCTGGGGCTTTCGCCACGGAGCCATGTCGCCGGTGTATGGCCTGGCCGAGTGCTGTGTGGGGCTGAGCTTTCCGCAGCCGCCGGAAAGTGAGCCCGTTATTGATCAGGTGGATCGTCAGCACTTCGCCACCACCGGAGAGGTCCGGCCGGCCACCGAGGACGATCCCTCGCCGTTGCGGTTCGTGGCCTGCGGCAAGGTGATCCCGCGCCATGAAGTACGGGTACTCGACAGTCAGGGAAGGGAGCTTCCCGAAGGCATGGAGGGTGTGCTGCAGTTTCGCGGGCCCTCGGCCACCTCCGGTTATTTCCGCAATCCTGAAGCCACGGCCAGGCTGTTTGACGGCGACTGGCTGAATACCGGCGATCGGGCCTATCTGCGCAATGGTGAGATTTATATCACCGGCCGCAGCAAGGACCTGATCGTTCGTGCCGGACGCAATATCTATCCGACGGAAATCGAAGATGCGGTGGGTGAACTCGAAGGGGTGCGCGCCGGTTGCGTGGCCGCCTTCGCCACTGGCCAGGGGGACGGTTCCGGAGAACGCCTGGTGGTGGTGGCGGAAACCCGGGAAGAAGACCCGGAAAAACGCCAGGCGCTGCGTGAGCGCATTCAGGCCAGGGTGCTGGAGGATCTGGATATATCGGTGGACGAGGTGATGCTTGCCGCCTCGGGCGCCATTCCCAAGACTTCCAGCGGCAAACTGCGCCGCGGCGAGGCGCGCCAGCGTTATGAGCGCAGGGAGCTCGACCGGGCACCGCCGGCGGTCTGGCGCCAGGTGCTGCGCATGGGCCTGCGCGTGCCGGGCAGTTATGCACGGCGGGGACTGTCCTGGCTGGGCCGCAGTCTGTACGCGGTCTGGGTCTGGCTGCTTTTCGGTGTGCTGGGCGCCGCGGTCTTCCTGCTGGTCAATATTCTCCCGGGTCTGCACTTGCGCTGGGCTGTCGCACGGACCGGCGCGCGCCTGCTGGCACTGCTTTCGGCCACGCGGTTGAAGGTGCGCGGGCGTGAATATCTGCGCAAGCTGCCGCCCGGCTGTGTGGTGGTGGCCAATCATGCCAGCTATCTGGACTCGCTGGTGCTGGCCGCGGCGCTGCCCTTTCCGGTCCGCTTCGTGGCCAAGAAGGAGCTGACCGATTATCTGCTGTTGCGGCGGTTCATTCATCTCATGGATATCGAGGTGGTGGACCGCACTGACGTCCAGCAGGGCGTACTCGATTCGCAGCGGCTGGCGGAACGTTCCGAGGGCAAGCGGCTGGTGTTCTTCGCCGAGGGCACCTTTGATGCCGCGCCGGGGCTGCGCCCGTTCCGGATGGGCGCCTTCATGACGGCGGTGGCCCGACAGGTGCCGGTGCTTCCCGTGGGATTGCGCGGCACCCGCGCGAAACTTCCCTCCGGGCGCTGGAATCCGCGGCCCGGCTCCGTGGAAGTCCGCATGGGTGAAGCGCTGTACCCGGAAGGCGACGACTGGAACGCGGCCATCGAGTTGCGCCGGCAGGCCAGACAGGCGGTGCTGGAACGCAGCGGCGAGTTCGACCGGATTCAGTCATGAAGAAAAAGGCGGTGGGAATCTTCCTGGTGGGGTCGCTGGCGGGCCTGCTGCTGCGTGTGCTGCTGTGGCCGCCTTCGGCCCAGGGCGCGGCGGAAGATCTTGTCTATGTGCTGGTGCTGCTGGTGTTTCCGGGCGAATACCTGAGCGTGGCAGCAGGGGAAATCGGACGCACGGCGACCTGGACGCTGATGCTTGTACTGAACACCCTGCTGTTCGCGCTGCTTGGACTGCTTGCGGCGGCGGCACTGCGGCGCACAGTAACACTGGTCGCCCTGGCGGCGGCCATGGCAGCCGTGCTTTCCGGGTATGCCTGGTGGCTGGCCGGCGGGCACGGGGAGTTCTTCAATGTGCCCGCGCTGGCGCTCAGTCTTCTTTTCTATCTGACGCTGCTGTCTCTTGTGTGGTGGGTGAGTCGGTCTTCCACGAAGTGAACATCTTGCTGATGAGAAAGGGGGTCAGTCGTAGCCCGCTGCCCAGCCACTCGCCCAGGCCGCGGGGAAAGACGAAGTGCAGGGCGTCGAGCAGCCCGCGCCAGGTCCGTTCGTCCTGGGGATACCACCAGAGGTTGCGTTTCGCCGGGAGAATATCCCAGTTGATCACCTTGGCGTTGGTCATCTCGAGAAGGCCCTCCGGGCCGTGGGTACGCCCGATACCCGAGTTCTTCCAGCCGCCCCAGGGCGTCTCCGAGAGTCCGTGGGTATAGAGATGATCATTGATGGTGGTCACACCGGATTCCAGCCGGGCGGCGATCGCGCGGCCACGACGGGTATCACGGGTCCACACCGAAGAGGTCAGCGCCAGATCCGATTCGTTGCTGCGCAGAATGGCCTCCTCCTCGTCGGCGACCTTCATCACCGCCAGCACCGGGCCGAAGGTCTCGTCGCGGACCGTGAGCATTTCGTCGGTAACGTCCACCAGTAGCGTGGCCGGATGAAACAGGCCCGTCTGCTCGCCACTGGGGGTGGAACGGGCGGCGATGGTCGCGCCCCGGGAAACCGCATCCTCCACATGCTGCTCCACGGTGCGCAATTGTCCCTCGGTGGTCAGGCTTCCCATGTCCACGTTGAAGCCGTCACAGCCGGGGCCGTGGCGCAGTGCCCGGGTCTTCTCGGACAGCAGCGAGACGAAACGCTCGTAGACGCTTTCGAGTACATAGACCCGCTCGGCGCCGCCGCAGGACTGGCCGGCATTCTGGAATCCCGCCCAGGCCGCGCCGTTGGCCGCCCGCTCCAGGTCGGCGTCGTCGAGCACGATCATGGAATCGTTGCCGCCGAGCTCCAGGGATACCGGGGTGAGCGTCTCGGCCGCCTGGGCCATCAGTGTCCTGCCGGCGTTGACCGAGCCCGTGAAGAACAGCTTGTCGATGCCCTGTTCGAAGAAGGCGCCGGCCACCTTGCTGCCGGAGCCGATCACATGGTGGAACAGACCCGCGGGCAGTTCCCCGGCGGCAACGATGCGTTCAATGGCCTCGCCCACCGCGGGCGTGGCGGCGGCGACCTTGAGGATGACCGCGTTGCCGGCCATCAGCGCCATGATTACTTCGCCAAAGGGGATGGACAGCGGATAGTTCCAGGGGCTGATGATGCCAACCACGCCCAGGGGCAGATGGCGGACTTCCGTGCGCTTGTTGAAGAACAGGATGTTTCCGCCGTGGCGCCGGTGGGGGCGCAGTACCCTTGAGGCATTCCGGCTGTACCAGTTGCATGCCAGGGCGCAGGGAAGCACCTCCGTGGCGAGGGCGTCGACACGGGTCTTGCCGTTGCTGCGGCTGACCGTCCCGGCAAGCTCCTCGGCATGATCGACGATGTAGCGCTGCATGAGACGGATGTGCCGGGCACGTTCGGAGAAGTTCTTCGCCGCCCACACAGCCTGGGCCCTGCGCGCGGCTTCCATGATGTCGGGCATCCGGGAAAGGTCCGTCGGGGCGGTCTCGAAGAAGCTCTCGCCCGTGGCGGGGTTGGTATCGCGAACCTCTGCTGCGCTGCTCATTTCAGTGTCCCCCTGTTTACCGAACAGGTGCCAATCTGAACACAACCGCACGCTCCGGGCCAGCCCGAGTTCTTTTTGTGACACCCCGCAAGGGGAGAGGGAGTCGAGTAGGCAAGCCCTGCCACACCAAAGCCCCCCTGGTGAGGGTGTCGTAAAAGCCCTGCCGACTGCTCCGATGCTGGGGATTGGGAGCCTCCCCCCGCGAGGGGGGAGGTATGGAGGGGGAGGCCGCCAGAG
>SLJS01000065.1 GCA_007135015.1 Alcanivorax sp.
ATAAGGAAGCTCCCTCCCCCGCAAGGGGGAGGGTCGGGGTGGGGAGAGCGGCCGAAGGCCGCGCAAGGCCGCCTGCGGCGGCCTCCCCCTCCATACCTCCCCCCTCGCGGGGGGAGGCTTCTAGTAGCAAATGCCGCAGCAATGAACAAGGCTTTTACGACACCCTCCCACGGCGGGGAGAGGGGACCCTCCAGCAAGGCCGCGAAGGCCCCGGATTTTGGCACCGAGAGATTCTTCGCGCCCCAGGGTGCGCTCTCACAAACCCTTTTGCGACACCCTCACCAGGGGAGCGGGGCCACTCTCTTGATCCGGGGAGCATTGCTCCCGATGCTGGTGTGCGGTCTCCCCCCGCGAGGGGGGAGATACAGAGGGGGAGCGCGGCGAAGCCGCGCAATCGAGCCGCCTGGGCGGCTCGGAGCTTCGCGGGGAGGCTTCACATCGCAATGGATGGATAGAGTCTGCAAGATTTTCCGACACCTCGTGAATGCCCCCAGGCCGATAATCCGGCCCTCCCCGGCCGGGCGGCTGTCGCTGCGGCTGCGCGAAGGGCCGGGGACTGCTAGAATCCCGTCCTTCCGCAGCAGGGGCTTCGTTCCACGTGACCGATACCAGCCATATACGCAATTTCTCGATCATCGCCCATATTGACCACGGCAAGTCCACGCTGGCGGACCGTTTCATCCAGGTGTGCGAGGGGCTGACCGAGCGTGAGTTGCGTGAGCAGGTGCTGGACTCCATGGACCTGGAGCGCGAGCGGGGCATTACCATCAAGGCCCAGAGCGTGACCCTGTATTACAACGCGCGTAACGGCGAGACCTACCAGCTCAATTTTATCGACACCCCCGGCCACGTGGATTTCTCCTACGAAGTTTCCCGCTCGCTGGCCGCCTGCGAGGGGGCGCTGCTGGTGGTGGATGCGGCCCAGGGCGTGGAGGCCCAGTCCGTGGCCAACTGTTATACGGCCATCGAGCAGGATCTGGAGATCATTCCGGTGCTCAACAAGGTGGATCTGCCCCAGGCGGAACCGGACCGGGTGGCCGAGGAGATTGAGGAGGTCATCGGGCTGGACGCGCTGGAGGCCTGCCGGGTGAGTGCGAAGACCGGGCTCGGGGTGGAGGATCTGCTCGAGGAACTGGTGGCGAAGGTGCCACCGCCGATCGGCGAGCGGGACGCGGACCTGCAGGCGCTGATTATCGACTCCTGGTTCGACAATTACCTGGGTGTGGTCTCACTGGTGCGAGTGCGCTACGGCACGCTGAAAAAGGGCGACAAGATTCTGGTCAAGTCCACCGGCCAGACCCATGTGGTCGACGGCGTGGGGATCTTTACCCCGCAGCGGAAAAAGACCGGGCTGCTGGAGGCCGGGGAAGTGGGCTGGGTCACCGCCAGCATCAAGGACATTCTGGGTGCTCCGGTCGGCGATACCATCGTGCCGGCGAAGAAACCCGATGTGGCAGCACTGCCGGGCTTCAAGCAGGTCAAGCCCCAGGTCTACGCCGGGGTCTTTCCGGTGGACGCCGACGACTACGAGAACTTCCGGGACGCGCTGGGCAAGCTTGCCCTCAATGACGCCTCGCTCTTCTATGAGCCGGAGAACTCCGACGCGCTGGGCTTCGGCTTTCGGGTGGGTTTTCTGGGCATGCTGCACATGGAGATCATCCAGGAGCGCCTGGAGCGCGAGTACAATCTGAACCTGATCACCACCGCGCCCACGGTCATCTATGAGCTGCTGCTCCACGATGGTTCGGTGGTTCATGTGGACAATCCGTCGCGCCTGCCGGAGCTCAACCAGATCGAGGAGTTCCGCGAGCCCATTGCCCGGGTGAATCTGCTCGTGCCCCAGGAATTCGTGGGCAATGCCATTACCCTGTGCGAGCAGCGCCGGGGCGAGCAGAAGGGCATGCAGTTTCTCGGCAAGCAGGTCTCGCTGACCTATGATATTCCCATGGCGGAGGTGGTGCTGGACTTCTTCGACCGCATCAAGTCCGCCACCCGGGGCTTCGCCTCGCTGGATTACGGGTTCGACCGTTTCCAGGCCTCGCGCCTGGTACGGGTGGATATCCTGGTTAATGGTGACCGTGTCGACGCGCTGGCGATGATCTGTCACACGGACCTGGCGCCACAGCGTGGCCGTCAGATGATCGAGAAGATGAAGGAGCTGATTCCCAGGCAGATGTTCGATGTGGCCCTGCAGGCCAGTATCGGCAGCAAGATCATCGCCCGGGAGACCGTCAAGGCCCTGCGCAAGAATGTGACCGCCAAGTGCTATGGTGGCGACGCGACCAGGAAGAAGAAGCTGCTTGAGAAGCAGAAAGAGGGCAAGCGACGGATGAAGCAAGTCGGCCAGGTGGAGATACCGCAGGATGCCTTTCTTGCGGTACTGAAGGTGGATAACTGATGGATATCGATATTGGTTTCTGGCTGACCCTGGCGGTACTGATCTCCGGGCTGATCTGGCTGGCCGACCGGCGCTGGAGACTGCGCGAGCACGACAGCAAGCCGGTGCGTGAGACGGTGGAGTTCAGCAACTCGCTGTTGCCGGTATTCATCATCGTACTGGTGATCCGTTCGTTCATTGCCGAGCCGTTCAAGATTCCTTCCGGCTCCATGATCCCGACCCTGGAGGTCAACGACTTCATACTGGTGAACAAGTTCTCCTACGGATTGCGTCTGCCGGTGAGCAATACACTGGTGCTGCCGCTCGGCGAGCCCGAGCGTGGAGATGTGATGGTGTTCCGGTATCCGGTGGATACCAGTCAGAATTTCATCAAGCGCGTGGTGGGGCTGCCGGGCGACAGGGTGCGCCTGCGCGAGGACGGCCGTCTCTACGTCAATGACCGGCTGGTAGAGCGGGAGTTGCGAACCGAGCGCGACTTGGGCAATGTCAGGGAAGCGGTTTATGTGGAGGAGCTCAACGGCACGGAGCATCTGATCCGTCACGAGTACCGGATCAACCCCTATACCGGCGAGGCGGCGTCCCGCACCCCCGGTGGAAGCTGGGATGTTCCGGAAGGCAGCTACTTCACCGTCGGCGACAATCGCGACCGCAGCAGCGACAGCAGGGCCTGGGGCATGGTTTCGGAGGATCTGATCGTGGGCGAGGCCTTCCTGATCTGGATGCACTGGGAGTCTCTCTTCTCCCTGCCCAGCTTTGGCAGGAACGGAGCGATTGACAAGGTGGAGGAAGAACAATGAAAAACGTACCTTCGCGCATGCGTGGCATGGGAGCACTCGGCTGGGTTGCCGCACTGATTATCGGCGCTGTGCTGGCCACTGCTCTGGTGCAGGTCCTGCCCGTGTATATGGAATACAATACCGCGCGCACCGCCATTACCAACGTGATTGATGACCGCCAGTCGCGAATGCAGTCCGAAAGAGAGATTCGCGAGGCCATCGCTCGGCGTTTCCGGGTGAACAATGTGGACACCATTTCCGCCAATGATCTGGAAATTCGCAAGGGAGGTGGCGAGGTGACCGTGGTGGTTCAGTACGAGGTCCGCCGGTCGTTGATCGGCAATATCGATCTGGTGATTTCCTTTGATCAGGAATTCGTCCGGGATATCAGGTAGTGAACGAAGGCGTGGAGCAGCTCTGCAAGCGACTGGGCTACCGGTTCCGTGACCCGGCCCTGCTGGAGCAGGCGCTGACTCATCGCAGCGCCAATCGCCGCCGAAATAACGAGCGCCTGGAGTTTCTTGGCGATGCATTGCTCAGCCAGATCGTTTCCGGGTGGCTGTTCGAGCACTTCCCCGATGCTTCCGAGGGCCAGCTTACCAGGATGCGTGCTTCGCTGGTGAGAGGGCCCACCCTGGCCGAGGTGGCGCGCGAGCTCTTGCTGGGCGAGTCGCTGTACCTCGGCGGCGGGGAACTCAAGAGCGGCGGAAGCCGCCGCGATTCCATCCTTGCCGACGCCCTGGAGGCGGTTATCGGCGCCATTATGCTCGACGGTGGCGAGGAGCCCTGCAGGCGGGTGGTGCTGGAGTGGTTCAACGAGCGGCTCAAGACCGTTTCGCCGCAGAGCGCGGGCAAGGATCCCAAGACCCGGCTTCAGGAATGGCTGCAGGCGGACCAGCACAGTCTGCCCGAATACGACGTGCTCCATGTCCGCGGCCAGGCGCCGGCCCAGGAGTTCGAAGTGATCTGCCGGCTGGCGGCATTCGGCGAGGATTTTTCCGCGACTGGCCCGAGTCGCCGCAAGGCGGAACAACGAGCGGCCCGGGAGGCGCTGGCATGGCTGGGACGTGGCAAAGATGACTGAAACTACTCGCTGCGGGCTCGTCGCCATCGTGGGCCGCCCCAATGTGGGCAAGTCCACGCTCATGAATCATCTCGTGGGCCAGAAGGTCAGTATTACCTCGCGGAAACCCCAGACCACGCGACATCGTATCCACGGTGTCCTCACGCGCGATAACACCCAGATTGTCTTTGCCGATACGCCGGGGCTCCATCCGGACGGAAAGCGCGCACTGAACCGTGTAATGAACCAGACGGCGCTGTCCTCGCTGGGCGGGGTGGATGTGGTGTGCTTCATGGTCGACAGCACCAAGTGGACCGATACGGATGCCTGGATTCTTTCCCGCCTTCCGCGCGAAGGCACCCCCGTGCTGTTGCTGATCAACAAGGTGGACACGCTTGACGACAAGGAAGCGCTTCTGCCTCATATCGATCGTCTTTACAAGGAATTCCCGTTCTCCGAGGTGATTCCGCTTTCCGGACTGCGGGGGCACAACATGGACGCGCTGGAAACGGAGCTTGCCCGGCGTCTGCCCGAGGGTCCGTTCTGGTTCGAGGAGGATCAACTGACCGACCGGAGCCTGCGCTTCATGGCGGCGGAGATCATCCGCGAGAAAGCGGTCCGGCAACTCGGCCAGGAACTGCCGCACCAGCTTACCGTGGAAGTGGATCTGTGGAATGAAACGGACCGGATCACCGAAATCGCCGCCACCATACTGGTAGAGCGCGAAGGTCAGAAGCGGATACTGGTGGGCAGTGGTGGACAGCGGATCAAGCAGATCGGCACCCAGGCCCGTGGTGATATCCAGCGGTTGCTGGACAGCAAGGTCATGCTCAATCTCTGGGTCAAGGTACGCTCCGGCTGGTCCGATGACGAACGGGCGCTGCGTTCGCTGGGTTATGACGAAAGCTGACAATGAACCGTTCTGGGTGCTTCACGGGCGTCCCTTTCGCAACAGCAGCCTGGTTGTTGAACTGTTCTGCCACTCCCGCGGCCGGGTGGGTGCGGTGGCCCGGGGCGGGCGGGGCAAACCGCTGCTGCAGCCTTTTGTCCCGCTGGAAGGCACGCTGCACGGTCGCGGGGAACTGCTCACCCTGGGAGCCTTCGAGGCCCGGGGCGCGGCACCGGCGCTGGAAGGCCGCGCGCTCTATTGCGGGCTGTACATGAATGAGCTGCTGATGCGTCTGTTGCATCGCCATGACCCCCACCCGGAACTGCTTGGCTGGTACGAGCAAACGCTGCGGGCACTGGTCGATGACGAAACGCCTCTGGATCTGTTGCTGCGCCGTTTCGAGTTCCGGACCCTGGAGATCCTCGGTTACGGTTTCTCGCTCACCCATGATGTCACCGACAGTCCCCTGCACCCGGAGCGTTGTTACCGGCTGGACCCGGAGCAGGGCCTGGTGGCGGATGCGCAGGGCTTTTCCGGTGCGCAGATCCTGCAACTGGCCGAGGGCAGCACGGATCCGGGCGTGCGCCGCGTGGGCCGGGATCTGATGCGCCAGGCGCTGGCGCCCCACCTGGGCGAGCGGCCGCTGAACAGTCGGGAGCTGTTTCGGTAGAGTCGGGAGCACGGCGCCCTGTGGGCGCCTCCCGGCACGCTCCCGATGGTCGCTTCCGGCACGTCGCCTGCGGCGACTCCCAGCGGTGCCAATCAGACACATACTTTCGGCTTTCCTACTGGCTGTCCGCCAGGATCTGCAGGAGTGCACCTTGGTGCGCGAAGAATCTGGCACCGTGCCAGATCTCTGGGTTTTCGCGCTGCAAGTAGCGCTCCTGCGGGCAGGGGGCTGGCGTGGTGCGATCGGCCGTCGTGCTACCATGTGGCGCATTGTCACCGGAACCCGTGTGACAGGCTCGCACACATGGCATCGGCAGTTCCGCGCGGGCCACAGCGAACAAGCAGTGAGAAAAAGGATCGGTCATGGGACGCGTTTTACTGGGTGTGAACATTGATCATGTGGCCACGTTGCGGCAGGCCAGGGGGACTTCTTATCCCGAGCCGGTGCAGGCGGCGCTGATGGCCGAGCAGGCGGGTGCCGATGGCATTACCGTGCATCTTCGTGAGGATCGTCGGCATATCCTGGACCGGGATGTGGAGCTGTTGCAGCAGACCATTCTGACCCGGCTCAATCTGGAAATGGCGGCCACCGAAGAGATGGTGGGGATTGCCCGCCGGCTGGGTCCGGCCCATTGCTGTCTGGTGCCGGAAAAGCGTGAGGAACTGACCACCGAGGGCGGACTGGATGTGGCCGGTCAGCAGGCGGACATACGCCGTGCCTGCGAACAGCTGGGCGAGGCCGGCATACAGGTGTCGTTGTTCATTGACGCGGATCCCGAACAGATCCAGGCCGCCCGCGCCTGCGGTGCACCGGCCATTGAATTGCACACCGGTGCGTATGCGGACGCTCAGGATGAACAGAGCCGGCAGACGGAGCTCGAGCGTATCCGCCGGGGTGTGGAGCACGGCACGCGGGCCGGGCTGATCGTCAATGCCGGCCACGGGCTGCACTACCACAACACCGAGGAAGTGGCCGCAATACCCGGTATCCACGAACTCAACATCGGCCATGCGGTGATCGCAAGA